>CAMDCQ010000025.1 GCA_945890595.1 Chitinophaga pinensis | reverse complement strand
CTCCTTTTGCGTTTGGCGAGTGCAAAGGAAATCTTATTTTTTTTATTTGCAACAAAAATTTTATAAAAATTATTTCGGCGCGCTTGACGAGTTACTTATTCCTAGTTAAGTCTCACGATATGTTATCAGTGCCCTATATTTCATTGCTCGAAAAACACTAAACTAATCCCAATTCACTCCGCTATTTTTCAAAAAATAGTTACGTTTGTAGTCATTATTTAACAAAAAAATAAAAAATATTTATTAATCATGAAAGTAGCCATAAACGGTTTCGGAAGAATTGGAAGACTAGCCTTTAAATGTCTTCTTGAAAAATCAAATGTAGAGGTTGTTGCCATCAACGATCTTACAGACAATAAAACACTTGCACACTTGCTTAAATACGATTCTGTACAAGGTAAGTTTAGCGGCACTGTGGATTATAACGAAGAATTCCTTATCGTGAATGGCATTAAAATACACGCAACGGCAGAACGTGACCCAGCAAATCTTCCTTGGGCGGCACTTGGCGTAGATGTAGTTCTGGAAAGTACAGGATTTTTTACCTCTCCTGAGGGAGCAGGGAAACACCTAGAAGCAGGTGCTAAAAAGGTAGTAATCTCAGCGCCAGCAACTGGAGATATCAAAACAGTAGTTTTGGGCGTAAACGATGATACATTAGTAGGCGATGAAACTATTCTTTCTAACGCCAGCTGCACAACGAATTGTCTCGCTCCTATGGTTAAAGTGCTAGATGACTTAATTGGTGTAGAAAGTGGCTTTATGACTACTATACACTCGTATACCAGTGACCAACGTTTATTAGATGCTCCGCACAGAGACTTAAGAAGAGCGCGTGCAGCAGCACTTAATATCATACCAACTAGCACGGGTGCAGCTAAAGCGGTTGGGTTAGTATTGCCGCACTTAGCAGGCAAATTGAATGGTAACTCACTACGCGTACCAACTCCAACAGGTAGCGCTACAGATTTTGTGGTAACGTTAAAAGGCACTACAACCGTAGCAGAGGTAAATGCAGCGTTTAAAAAAGCTTCTGAAACAAATCTTAAAGGCATTTTAGAGTACAGCGAAGATCCATTGGTTTCTTCTGATATTGTGGGGAATCCTCACTCGTGTATTTTTGATGCAGATACCACTATGGTTCAAGGAAATACAGTTAAAATAATGGGTTGGTATGACAACGAAGCTGGTTATAGCAACAGAGTAGCTGATCTTATTACTAAAATAGGCTAATTAGCAACATACACTAATATATAAAAACGGCAGCACAGAAGTGTTGCCGTTTTTTTTTATGCTAAAATAGGATATAATGAGGTAGGATTTGGGTATCCAATCAAATTGCTATTTTAGCTGCGTGGTTTCTAAACTAAAATCTCTTGGACCTGGTTTGCTTTATGCAGGCGCTGCCATTGGCGTTTCGCACTTGGTACAAAGTACAAAGGCTGGTGCTCAATATGGATATATCCTCATCATCGCCATAGTATTAGCGCACCTTTTTAAATATCCATTTTTTATACTCGGTCCGCGATATGCCGAACGAGCAGAAGAGTCACTTGTCTCGGGATATGCCAAAATAGGCAAGTGGGCCGTTATACTTTTACTCATTCTTTCTCTCAGTACCATGTTTACGGTGCAAGCAGCGGTGACATTAGTTACCTCCGGCCTTATTCAGAATATGGGGGTTCCATTACATCCTGCTTTAGTATCTCTCGGTTTACTGAGCATTTGTTTTGCAATTGTTAGAATTGGAAAGTTTAGTATTTTGGATAACCTCATGAAGGTTATTATGATCGTGCTCAGTATTTCTACCTTTGCGGCCTTCTTGCTTTCTTTCGGGATGGAGCGTGAGATAATACCTACTGCAAAAAGGGTATTTACACTAACCAATAAAAATGATATTACGTTTTTGCTCGCATTTGTAGGTTGGATGCCAGCGCCATTAGACTTAGCCATATGGCATAGTATCTGGACCCTATCTAGTGGTATGAAAAAAACTAAAGGAGATTTCGATTTTAAGGTGGGCTTTTATGGTACAGCTATTTTAGGCGTGTGCTTTTTAGTCCTTGGCGCCAACACTATGTATGGCACAGGAACGGTCTTAGAAGCAAGCTCAAATGGGTTTGCCGCCCAGCTTATAAATGCCTTTACCACGTGCTTAGGTGGATGGTCGTACGGCCTCATATCGATAGCCGCATTTACTACTATGTTTAGCACCACACTTACCTGTTTTGATGCCATGCCAAGAGTTATGCAGCATATAAGCAAAGAATTAAACTTGGGTGAAGGATTTAAATCAAATTTACTTTGGGAAATTTCACTCTTCTTGGGTACCATGCTTATATTGACCTACGCGGTAAGTAGTATGAGTCAGATGGTAAACTTTGCTACTATTATGTCGTTTATTACCGCTCCTGCCTTAGCGATGCTTAGCTATCAATTGGTGAGTCAAAGTCCATACCAATTATGGTCTAAAGGCGAAAAGAGATTAGCGGTAGGTGGCATTGTTTTTTTACTTCTTTTCTCGATTATTTATTTAATACACTTTTTCTAAAAACAACATTAACGTATTCCCCATTTATGTTTAAAATCCGCTACTGAAAATGAATAGGCTCAAACTAGATTTTAATCAAAACCATATATGAAAGGCAAGGTACTTATTTCGGAACCATTTTTAGCAGACCCCAATTTTAGTAGGTCTGTGATATTAATTACTGAACATAACGCGTCTGGCTCTTTTGGTTTTGTGCTGAACCAAAAAACAGATTTAATGGCAAATGCAATTATAGAGGAACTTCATCTCGTAAATCAAGCGGTGTATAGCGGAGGTCCGGTCGACCTTCAAAGCTTCCATTTTCTGCATACTTACCATCATATAAAAGATGCTGTACAGGTATGTGAAAATGTCTATTGGGGTGGAGATTTTGAGCAAGTGTTTCAGGAAATAAAGCAAGGATTAATGGATCCCAAAAACGTTAAATTTTTTATAGGATATAGTGGTTGGGGCCCGCAACAGCTGGATGGTGAGTTAACAGAAAAAGCTTGGCTTGTAGGCGATTTAAAGTCTCGAGATATTTTTGATTCCCATATAAATGACCAAGATTTATGGAAACTTGCCATTCGAAATTTAGGGGGGCAAGTTTCTCTTTTGGCTAATTCTCCTTTAGACCCAAACTTGAATTAAAACCCTAACTTTGCAGCTTTAAAAACGATCAAAAATGGATAATACACTTTTACTTACGGTACATAGCGTACTAAGATGGGCGGTGTTGCTTTTTGGCCTATATGCCATTACTAAATCGGCAAGAGGCTTGCTTCACAAACAAGACTTTACACCTAATCACAACATGGCAGCTACACTGTTTATTGCGAGTGTGCATTTGCAAGTAGTTATTGGTTTATTGTTATATGTGGCAAGAGGTTGGGCATCTAACTTTTCAAATATGGCAGAAACTATGGGCAATACAACGCTCAGATTTTGGAGTGTAGAGCATGTTTTTGGGATGGTACTAGCCGCAGTCATTATCCAAATTGGACGAACAAAAAGCAAAAAAGCAGTTGAAACTGCCCGAAAACATAAAATAGCATTGATTTATTTCACACTAGGTCTATTGCTTATACTGGCGATGATACCATGGCCATTTAGAGCAGACATAGGTAGAAGCCTATGGCCGTAACCATATTTAATAGTTTAATTTGAAGATAGAAACACTAAACGCAGTAGCAGAAATTCTAGGGAATGGCTACAAATGCTACGTTAATGCAACCACCGAAGAGGTTTTTTCTGCCGAAAACATCGATGTTGAAACCAGAAAAAATAAGGATTATCAAGAGTTTGTGCCATTAGAAGGTTCAGTAACCTTTGGTATCATGAAAGATTATGTAAGTTCGGTAGATAATTTTGAGCATCAAAGTGAGCTCATGGAAGCATTGAGTTATGAGCAACCTTTTCTTACTTTTAAAAGGAAAGTATACGCTTTGCACATAGCAGATAGCTGGATTGCCTATCGAAATCAGCAAATTGTAAACCTGTTGGAAAACAATGCGAATTGATACTGAAATGTTCTTTTCTGATATTATTAAAGCATAACTTCTAAATCTCTGAACCTGCTGCTTATTTTTGCAACCGTAACGTGCGTTTAACTCATCTTATATTTTTAACGGGTTTATCCATAGGTTCATTTGGCCAAATCTTACCCAATTTCGGAGGTCAAAGAGCTGGACTATCTGCACTTAGCTTTTTAAAGAACGATTTAAATCCCACCTCTTTTGGTATGGCTGGAGCAAGTGTAGCTAATAAAGGTAACTTATATAGCGGTGAAAATAATCCTGCAGCCTTGGTTCAAATACCCAATACAGGCATAGCGTTAAGTAATTATACGGTAGGCGCAGGCGTTCAACAAAGCTTTATGAGTGTTGGGATAAAACTAGCTTCTGAAGCGGTTTTAGCATTCTCAGTTAACTCACTAAATAGCGGAGCGATGGAAGTGCGCACAGAATTCGAACCTAATGGAACAGGACAGCAGTTTTATGTCAACAATACAGCACTTGGCATCCATTATGCTCAAAAATTATCCGAAAGATTCAATATTGGAGTAGGTTTAAAGTACGTTTACGAAGGTATTTCGACGTATAAAAATCATACAGTATCCGGCGATATTGGTTTCTTGTACAATACAGATTACAAGGATTTAACATTTGCCGTGGTGGTAAAAAACTTTGGGGGGAACTCACAAATGAGTGGAAGTGACGTAGAAGCGGAGTATAACCGCACCTTTGTGTCACTGGATAAATATACCACGCCTACGATTTTTAAAATGGGTTTTTCGTTAGTGCCTTATCAAACGGAAACTAAAAAGTTGCTGGTTGCTGCGGAGTTAAATCACCCCAGCGATAATGCAGAAAACATTCGCTTTGGGACGGAATACAGTTTACGCGATCTTTTATTTATGCGACTTGGCTACAAGCTTAGTGTTAAAGGTCAAAATTATCCTACAGCAGGCATTGGCGTAAAAACGCGAATTGGAGTGCACCCCATGTACATAGATTACGGTATTAATCCTACCAACAGAATGGGAGTTCAACATATTTTTGGAATTCACATGCCATTTAATAACGACAAACGCTAATGATAAAAGTCGCGATATATATAAGTGCACTTTGCAGTATCTTTTTACTAGCCGGCTGTGACGGATTCTTAGGCAAAAAAACGAATACTGATTTCATTGAAGTTCCAACCTATAGTCCCAGGGAAGTAGCCTACGTTCCGGTGCAACCTGCGTTAACCGGCTTTGTGTCTCCTGTAGATATTATAGCTGGATTTGATGAGCTAATTTACGTGGTAGATGACGCTACAGAAGAAATTATATCCCTAGATGAAAGCGGGAAAATACTGGGCAGAATACGAGTACAAGGCGTTAGAGCGCTGGCACAAAATCGTAGACTTGACCTATTAGCTATTGGCAGTGTAGATATATTAAAAGGAGGTGAAACCCTAACTTTTACCTGTATCTATAAAATTGATATGCACGGGCCTGGCAACAACTTTGGTTTGCAGTATGCTCAAGTAGTTGACACCATTATTCATCCGTTCTATTTTAAAAGCACGTATTCGTCTTCAGACAGTAAAGTTCAGTTTAATAAAATAGCGGTTCTCGAAGATAATCGATTTTATGTTACGCGTACGGGCATAGATAACAATGCTCAAAAATTTGGAGGTCCGGATGATGCAGTCTTACTTTTTGATGCAGATGGCACATATCTAACTCCGGTATCTGTAAATACACCTAGTGGCTTATTTAGAGATTATTTTAAGAAACCTATGGGGATCTCTAGTTTTGTGCAGCCTCCTCAAGTATCGGCAGGTGGTCCGGATCATTTTGTGTTTACTTCCATTGGAGAAAATACATCTATTAAGGTACAAATTATTGACTTCATAGAAACAGATTTTGGAGCAAATTACGAACCTAGAATTCTTGTAGAATCAGATACTACAGTTGCCGATGGTAACCTTACTACCCCAGATAGATTTTCTCAGCCAGTATCTGCGCTGGTTACAGGTGACGGATCTAACTATATTTTTGTGGTAGATAAAAGTAAAGATTCATTTTATCAATTTACAATAACGGGACTGGAAGGCGTAAAACCGCCTACTGGTGCAGCAAGCAGCAAGTATCAATTAGCTAGCTTTGGCGGTAGGGGTGAGGGACTATCTCAATTCAATTCACCAAGCGCAGTAGCCTACAAAAACAGAATAGTTTGGATATGTGATACCGGAAACGGACGTATTCTGCGATTCAAGTTAACTACAGATTTTCAATAGTCAAATACGCTAATTCTTATCAGCGGGCGCATCTTTTTTTCTTCTTCTTAGGTGAAAATTGTCAAACTGGTATCGGTAGTACAAACCTACACCGGTAGTATTTACGTTGGTAATATTGCCTAGTGTAGGGTCATTCGCTTGTTTTTGAAATCCTCTTACTTTAAGTGATCCATCTTCGTTTATGTCATATTTAACACTGATGTCATACGGTCTATTCTCAGACGTTACAGCATCTACAGAAAAGGATACTTCTAATCGGTCATTCCAAATTTTACGACGAAGAGAGAGTATCAACTCGGCTTGACTTTTATACGTGCTTTGATAATCGACTCCAACCTGCCATCGGGTATCGAGTTTCCCAAGCCAATTATTCAACTGACTGCTAGCAAAATCACTTAAACTATTAATACCTGTATTAGCGGCGCCGGCTTCTACGAGGGCACTATTAGAGCTTGCAGAACTAAAGCTAGGAGGAATAAAAGTACCTAATACCAACAACGCAAAAACTTGCCTATCCAACTCTTCTTGGTCTAACTTTATACGATCTATGACAGTATTTAGTGCGCTAGAAGCGCTCCCACTTAAACTATTTTGAGTAGGAAAATTAAGATCAAAGTTAACTATAGGGTTAAACAAGAGTCCTGTAAGTTTTAAGTTACAATCTACAGGAATGGCTTGATTGTAGGCTTCTAGTTCTTCGGCAGAGACGGTTCCTGTCATTAGCGTACTAGGTACAGGATATTCTCTTTTTATAGCCTCTAAATTTATACGAGCATTATAGGGATTCCCATCCCACAAAAGCGTGCCGCCTTGCTTCACTGTAAAGTATTTATTGATTAAGTCTAGTGCTGTAAATAAGTAGTTTCCTCTATCAATAGTCAGCCCTCCGTACATGTTAAAATCCCCGTACGTGTTAATTTCCATCCGTAAATTTCCATGACCAGCCGCTTCAATTTTGTCGCCCAGTAATTCATCAAAAACCATTTTTATATTGGCATCGTTGGTTATTTCAAAATTAAAATCCATACGCACGCCAGCTTGTGATTTTAGCGTATTACTAACACCATTATTGTCTGTTTTTAGATTCACAAACTGCACATAGCTCAGCTTGCCGCTAGATTCAGAGGTTTCCAGCGGAATCACTATTTCAGTACCTTTTCTACTCTTAGCATTAATAGTGAGTAAGATGTCATCCAAAGGTCCCGTTATCTCCATGTTGCCATCTACAAATGCAGTTCCATAAAAAAGGTCATTATCTTCTTTACGCGTATTCATTATCTCAAAATCATATAGGTCTTTGAAGTTAAGATTAAATATAAAATCTTGAAAACTACGATGAGTTACCTCGCCAACCACCACCGCTTTTTTTCCAAATCGATCGGTTATTTCAGACTTGCGTAGACTAAAAGAGTTATAATCGATGTCAACCGTAGCACTTCCTTTGTAATGGGTTTGCATGTAATCTACCAAAAAGTCAAGACTATCTAACTGCATAGTACCACGTAATTTGGGACTAGCTAGTGGCCCACTAATGCTAATTTTAGAAGTACTAAAACCACTTATTTGAGAAGCCAACCCAGTTAGGTATCTCTCAAATGGTTTAATACTGCTAGTTTGTGTAGTCAGCTGTAGATTCAAGGGAGATTGTTTGCTATCAAAGTTGATATCGCCTGAAATCTCCATATCATTGAGCAAACCACCCTTTATTTTACCGTCTATGTCTACGGCAAGTAAGTTGTCTTTACTCGTGCTTAGTAGCTTTAAATCACCCAATGTATCTTGGTCTAATTGCAAGTTGGTAACCATTAAATCCGTCTCAATAATAGGGAATCCATCTCTGTCAGAAACGTCAATGTAGCCATTGGTTGTGCCTTCTAGCTTAATGCCGTAACCGGCTAAAAAAGGGGTAAGATTGGCGAGTTTAAAGTTAGATAAATTGGCATTGAGCTTATTTGCATTTTGACCTATAGAAGCATCTAAAAAGAGTATTTCAGCGCCATTTCTAAAGTCAAAATACCTAAATTCAGTGACACTGTTGCTGTATATTAAATTAGGAAATGTTGTTTTCTTTAGCTCCCAAGACTTAGTGTAAATGTCTACCTTGGTATTATCTAAAAATACCAAGGCACTATCATTGCGGTACACGAAACGTCCCGCAAGGGCAATATCCAACACATTGTCTTTTTTGGATGTAGTTTCAAAAATAACTTCGCCCTCTTTTACAAATCCATGGGCGTTTAAGATGTTAAAAATAGCACTATCATTTTGCATAAGCCCACCTGTATTTATGCCAAAGTTAATGGGAGTAAATGCTCCGCCATTTTTAAGTGAAAGGCTTACAAATGGACTTGAAATTGCATCGTAACTGAGATTTACAAAATTATTTTCTCCGTTGATTTGGCCAAGAAAATGATTGTATTTTACATCTAAACTCCCACGATCAAATCGAACAGCGCCCAAAAATTCTTTAAACACAGGCTGAAATTGGTCAATCGTGATAGCAACTCTTACGTCTTTACTGCTGAGTATTTTCTCAGGTTTAGAAAATTGTGAAGGATAAATAATGTGTTTCACAAACTCGATTAAATCCTTAGATTCTGAAGGATAAAAATCGCCTTCTATGTTGATTTGGGCTAGGTCACTAATGAGCTCGTAATTCCTTTGGTTCTCTGATAAATTAGCCGTGAGCAGTATATCTTTTATCTGGTAATTTCTTCCCTCTTTTAACAGATTAAAGCTGTCTAGTTGCACCGTACCACTCAGGTTGTCGATATTATCCCCAGCAAGGTTGATGTCACCCGTAAACTTCACAAAATTGTCGATGTTGTCTAAGCCTAATAGTCTAAGATTTATCCCAAAAACGTTCGCCTGAACGGCAATTTCGGGGATTTGCTTGCTGGCGTCTAATGTTCCGTTAAAATTGAAGTTAAAATTAGGGTCTTGAATATCAAATTTACCATTAAACAATGAGTTAGATACATCGCCATTCACTCGCATGTTTTGATAACGGTAGCCTCCAAAGGTGAATTGGGATATGGTTCCTTCTACGTTACTTTTGAGAGTCTCGAAAGTCAGGCCACTTCCATTAAGGCTGAGGTCAAATGCCGTAGTACCAAGTTTTTTTTGTCCTAAAAGCATCTCTAAATCAAGATTAGGACTACTGATTTCTCCGGCGTATGCAGCATTGTTATTAGCCAAAAGTGTGTAATGTACTTGAGCAGTCATACTACCAACATCTGTACCTATTTCAGCATCGGCGGTAAAGTCAGTCAACAGGCCGTTAAAAGTGCCCTGATAACTTATGCGGCCTAGATTTAATAACTCTTTAGGTGCGGGGTTAATTTCGGCAATTCGCGCAAGATCTATAGCCGTAGTGGTTAAACTTTTTGCATTTATGTTAAAAACGGTGGTTTCTATATCAGGTAGGCCTTTAAGGTGCGCTGAACCTACAAAACGAGTATGATTACCTATCGCCAATTTTAAGCGGTTACTGCGCATGTTTGCGATGGTACCGAATACCTTGCCAGACGCTCTAATTTGTTCATTATAGGTAGCGACATTTGTACTAAACAAGGCAATATCGTCTGTGTGTATTGAAGCATCTTTAAAATTTGCTTTTAGAGATACAACGTCTATGAAATCAGAAAAATCTCCATAACTGTTGTAGTTAAACTCTAGATACTCTTTAACGTGACTTTTGGGTGTTTTGAGTTCTAAATCTTCAAATCGCATGGTGGTAGAACTGATTATACTCTTAGCGGTAAGACGGTCTATTTGTAAACCTGATTTTTCGGTGCCTGATAAGTTTTCGATAACAAAACGCAACGAATCATTGATGATATTAAAATCATGCAAATGGCCATTTATGTGTTTAAACACCATGTCATTTTCATCAAAGGCTCTACTGGATGGCGGGCTGTAGTTTTTATTGAAATAGGCAAAAACCGTGTTTTCTAGTTCGACTTTATCAAAGGTGATAATCTGCTGTTGACTGGGTTCAATGCTAGGTGGAGGGGTAAAGTAATCAATTAAAAATTGTAAGTTTAAATCCTCCGCACCTTTGTGAATACCTAGGTATACTTTAGCATTTTGAATAGTCACTTCATCCAGCTGTATGTGTGCATTACTAAATCCAAAGAGGTCGTAATTGACCGCTAATTTAGCAATGTAAATCATGGTGTCGTGCTGCTGGTCTTCTATGTATAAATCATGAGCAGTTAGCGCATCAAAATAGTTGAGTTCTATTTCACGAATGCTCACAGGAACACCCAATTCCGTGCTTAAAAATCGGGTTGCTTTATCCGTTGCGTAATTTTTAAACCATTTAGTTTGTGCAAACGCCAAAAACACCAATGCAAACATGAGTAATGCAGCAAGCGTAATAAGCGGTATTTTAACTATTTTTGGCAACGCTTTTTATAGGTATTTCTTAAAGTGTACAAACATACCTTGGAACATACAAATAACAATTCACATATCACGATATTAGGTGTAGAATCGTCCTGCGATGATACATCTGCATCCATTTGGAAAAATGGCAAAATCTGCTCCAATGTGGTAGCTTCTCAAAGTGTACATGCTGAATTTGGCGGAGTAGTGCCAGAATGGGCAAGTAGAAAACACCAACTAAATATTGTCCCAACAGTGCAAGCAGCCTTGCAAAATGCTGGTATTCAGCTATCTGAAGTAGATGCTATTGCCTGTACACAAGGTCCAGGATTAATGGGTTCGCTTTTAGTTGGGCATTCTTTCACCAAAGGACTTGCCATGTCTGCTAACCTACCTTTTGTCAATGTAGACCATTTAGATGCCCATATTCTAGCGCATTTTATTGAAGATAAATCTCCTCAGTTACCTTTTTTGTGTCTTTTAGTGTCTGGCGGACACACCCAAATAGTGGTTGTTAAGGAAGATTACGAGATGGAAGTGTTGGGTAAGACCATAGACGATGCTGCAGGTGAAGCCTTTGATAAAGCAGGTAAAATGTTAAACTTAGGCTATCCAGCGGGCCCCCTTATAGATAAGCTCGCAGCTCAAGGTGATGGTACAAAATTCACCTTTAATACGCCCAACGTGGGAGGTCTTAATTTTAGTTTTTCGGGACTTAAAACTTCTATTCTATACTTCTTACAAAAGCAAACGAAACTGAATCCTGATTTTGTGCTGGAAAATAGCAAGGATCTTTGTGCATCTATTCAGCATACTATTGTGTCTTATTTGCTAAGTCAACTTGAAGAAGCAATGAAACTCACAGGAATTACCCAAATAGGGATTGCCGGCGGTGTAGCTGCAAATTCAGAACTACGCCTTAAATTGCAATATCTGGCCGAAAGATACCATGGTGAAGCATTTATCCCTAAGTTTGAATACTGCACAGATAACGCTGCAATGATTGCTTTTGCAGGTGAAATAAAATTAAAACAAAAAAAATATGGCACACTTGGTGATGTGTGTTTTGTACGAAAATGAATAAAATACTACTACTACTACTCTTTTCCGTATTAACCTACGGTGTAACATTAGCGCAAGAAAACGATTCTATAATGTTGCGGATGAACAATATTGCCGAGGTCAAAAAAAGGCAGTTTATTCATGCCTTTCCTAACAACAAGGACACCTGCCTTTTAGATCACAAAAAACTGGATAAACAATACCGATTAACCTATCAAAAAGTGGATATGCAATGCATGGGTTGGCCCGGATATGACGAAACTTTTTTAACTTACAATGATAAAGGTCTTACACTGGTACGCAATAATATGGATGGTGTAGAAAAGAACAATACTAGTTTTTGGTACACCAAGAATGAAGAAAAACCCATCAAAACAGTGCTGTTTTTAAGAGAAACCATGGATAGTATTGTTACAAATACCCGCTATTTTAGAAATAAAACTGGACGATTAGATAGTTTCATAGCGGTTGTAAAAAATCAAGACGGAAGCACAACCAAGACTACCAACATCGCTCGTTATGATGAAAATGGTAATCTAAACCAACTCTATGTTATAGATCAGAAACGGAAACCTGTGCAAATGATGAGCTTTGAGTTTGATAAAAGTGCCAAAATGAAAACTGCAGGATTTACGACGTATGGAGAAAAGCCTACATTTTCGCAAACCTATTTTTCGTATAATCAAGATGGTCAACTTGCCAATACCATTAACACTGTAAATCAAAAACAAGAATATTTTTACCATGAAAATGGATTGATTTCGAATGTCTTATCGTACAATCCGAAAGGAGTGTTAGAAATAGAATTTATGTTCGAATATACGACCCAAGAATGAATGTAATTTTGGTTTTTATTGGGGGAGGCTTAGGTGCTGCTTGCCGTTGGATGGTAGGTAAAGTCTTTGATGTGGGTCTGCAATTTCCATTTGCTACACTCACCGTTAATTTAGTAGGCTGTTTCTTAATAGGCTTGGTTTATTTCTTTTCTATAAAAATTCACAATCCCTGGTATTTGTTAGGGGTGGTTGGTTTCTTAGGAGGATTTACGACGTTTTCAAGCTATAGCCTAGAACTTTTTAAAATGCTGGAAAATGGATTTGTTAAGAACTTCGTAATCTATTTTTTGGCAAGTAATATTCTGGGCGTTTTGCTCGTCTATACAGGATACAAAGCAGCAGCTTACTGGTTATCATGAAAAGAGTACTTATTTACATACTGTTGTTCTGCATAGGGCAAGAGTTAATGGCAGATAAACTGCTTATTCCCATGGATGCTAGCCAAAAAAATCATCTTAAGGCTTATGGCATCGCCTATTGGGTGTTAAGTATGGATCAGGAAGTGGAGTGGTTATTAAATTATAAAGGGGGAAGCTTTATGATGGACGATTACGAGAATATTGAAAAAGAATGCTTATTGCGTGGCGTTACATTTACCACGCTGAGTGAGGGGAAAGCCAATAGTGTTAAAGACGAAATAGCTAATCCTGCAATTAATGCCGAAACAGTTAAACTTCTCAAAGTTCCGAAGATAGCGGTGTATTCTCCTAAGTCAGCACAACCTTGGGATGATGCGGTTACGATGGTGCTTAATTATGCCGAAATACCTTATGATGTGGTGTTCGACGATGAAGTATTGGATGGCAAACTGCCAACATACGAATGGTTGCATTTACATCATGAAGATTTCACGGGACAGTACGGTAAATTTTGGTCGAGTTACCGCAATGCGTCATGGTACAAGGCTCAAGTTGCAGAAGCAGAAGAAATGGCATCGAAACACGGTTTTGCAACGGTAGCAGAACTGAAATTAGCCGTGACCAAAAAGATTCGAGATTTTACAGTCGGAGGCGGATTTTTGTTTGCCATGTGCAGTGCAACAGATAGTTATGATATAGCTATGGCAGCTGATGGAATAGATATTTGTGAATATATGTTTGATGGAGACCCCATAGATCCAGGAGCCCAAGATAAATTAGATTTTACTAAAACCTTTGCATTTAAGGATTTTAACATAGAACAAAATCCTATGGTGTATGAAGTGAGCAGCATAGATGTAGACCCCAGAACGCGTAACGTTACGGAAGATAATGACCTATTTGCCCTAAATGAATTTAGTGCTAAGTGGGATGTAATCCCCGCTATCTTAACCCAAAATCATGAACGAATTGTGAAAGGATTTATGGGTCAGACTACTGCGTTTCACAAAGAACAAATAAAAAGTTCAGTGATAATTATGGGTGAAAACAAAAGCTTAGGCGAGGCACGGTATATACACGGTACTATCGGCAAAGGGCAATTTACGTTTTATGGTGGCCACGATCCAGAAGACTATCAGCACATGGTAAATGAACCGCCTACAGACATGGCTTTGCATCCTAATTCTCCTGGATATAGGTTGATTTTAAACAATATTTTGTTTCCGAGCGTGAAGAAAAAAAAGCAAAAAACCTAAGATACCAAGAAGCGTAACAATCGTATTATTTTGACTCCAAACCCAGAAATATTAAAACAAATCGTAACGGTGAAGATGCCTTTTGGCAGATTTAAGGGAAGTTTGCTTTGTGATTTACCCGTGAGTTATCTAGAATGGTTTAAGCGAAAAGGTGGATTCCCCGCAGGTGCTCTTGGAATGCAATTAGATACGGTTTATGAAATTAAACTCAATGGTTTGGAAGAAATCATTTATGAACTCAAAAAAAGATATAAATACACTTAAATAGTGTGCAATAAACACTCATGAATAAAAAAGAACACTGGGAAAATATATATACCACCAAGACACCTGCCGAGGTAAGCTGGACACAGGCGTATCCTGAAACATCTATAGAATTGATAGCGCAAACGTTGGTAAGTAAAAATGTGCCAATCATTGATATAGGTGGTGGCGATAGTGTGGTCGTAGACATCTTGCTAAAACTAGGATATACCGATATCACCGTTTTAGATATCTCTGCAGCTGCTATCGAAAGAGCAAAGAAACGACTAGGTGCCGATGCTACAAAGGTAGAATGGCTGGTAACTGATATTCTGGATTTTAAACCAACTAAAACATATGAAGTGTGGCATGACCGTGCAGTTTTTCATTTTCTAAGAGAGCAAGAAGAAGTAAATGCGTATGTAGATATGGTAAAAGAGTATGCAGAAAATGTGATTCTAGCTACTTTCTCGCCTTCTGGCCCACTGAAATGTAGTGGTCTTGAAATTACACAGTATGATCATAATCAAATCGAGGATACATTTGGAAGTGATTTTAGTGTAGAAAATTACTTTACTGCCGATCACGTTACGCCATTTAATACGGTTCAAAATTTTTCGTTCGCTAGGATGAAGAAGAAATAATAAAGGCTTATTTTTAAACTTAATACTCTTATAAACAGGTAGTAAGGTTAAATTTTATTAAGAATTGTAGGTGTCATTCTAAATAAGTGGAGTCTTACTTATTTTTAGCATTTCTTATTTTTAATTAATCCAAATAAAAATAGATTTGCACTACTAAAGAACCTATATGAAATTATTTTACACCCTTGTGGCGCTATTACTTGGTCAATTAAGCATGGCGCAAGAAATGGATAGTTTTACCAATTACCATTTGAATGCGGCTCGTACATTATTGGAGAGCAAAGACGGAAATCTACTTATGGGTGCCTACGGCGAAGTGCATTACGAACAACCTTTTGGGAATAACACCAAATACAATGGCGATTTAGATGCTGAACGAATGGTGCTACTTTTTGGCTACAAATTCAACAATAAAACATCGTTTATCAGCGAAATAGAAATAGAGCACATTAAAGAAGTTTACTTGGAGCAAGCTTTTTTAAATTACCAGGCAAAACCATGGCTAAATGTGCAGGCAGGATTATTACTTATCCCAATGGGGCTGATGAACGAGTACCACGAGCCTACTATTTTTAATGGGGTAAACAGACCTGTAATATCGAATGCATTGTACCCAAGTACGTGGAGAGAAATAGGAGCGGGGATTGCAGGTAACCTGCCAAGTGCGGCACTCAGATACCAACTTTATCTCGTAAATGGCCCTATGAGTTATGATAATGGAGCTAAATTAGAAGGTAGCAAGCCCTTACGTGGAGCACGTCAAAAAGGAGCACAATCTACTATGACCAGACCTGATCTTTCTGGAAAGATAAATTATTACGGCATTAAGGGATTTGATATAGGTCTTGCAGGATATTTAGGTACTACCGAATCTAGTCTTTTCAAAAATATTCATAGAGATAGCGTAAATCAAATGGCAAGGGCAGATAGTTCCATCGTAGGCGTGCAAATGGTTGGTTTTGATTTTAGATATCAAGCGAAGAAACTGCAAGCAAAAGGGGAATTATTCTTTTCGAATTTCACCAATACTTCTTCGTACAACGCGTTTACAGGAAGGGATCTAGGATCAAGTATGTTTGGGTATTATGGAGAAGTTGGTTATGATGTTTCGAGCTTGCTGGGAATGATAAGGAAAATCGTGCCTTTTGTACGATACTCACAATACAATACACATCAATCGGTAGATGAATCTATGATTCCCAATAAGGCGTATGACCGCACAGTGGTAACAGCTGGTTTCTCATATTTTCTGAATGACGCTGTTGTTATTAAAGCTGATTATCAAAATTTTAGCAATGCACTTCAACGTCAAACGCATCAATTTAACTCGGGTATAGGTTTTTGGTTTAGATAGCACAGTTAGTGAAGCATAGATTTTATACAGGTATATTTTTTGTGCTAGGCGGCTTCACCTTAGCTGCTTCATATAGCTATTTGCCCGGTTATCTCAGTCATAAAATGAGCAAGCAATTAAACAAGTTATTTGATCAAGAAGTGCTTATCCGGGAACTTTCTATGAATGATACGTTAGCACTAAATCATCAGTTATACGAGGTGTATAGTGCCGATACGCTAGCAGGATATTCTATGATTACGAGAGCATTAGGATGTAAAATAGGTGGTTGTGACAAGCCCTCTGAAGATTCTATTTCGTTTGAGCAATTTTACTTTTTCACCGCTTTTGATAAGGATAAAAATATCAAAAAAGTAAGGGTACTTGAATACACCTCAGACCATGGTTATCAGATTGCCAACAAGGGCTGGCTCAAACAATTTGAAAAAGGAAAAAAGTTTAGTGTCGGAGAAAATATAGATGCTATCTCAGGTGCTACTATTTCTGTAAAGTCTATTACTGCCGGAGTTAATGAGCAGTTGCGCATTATTCAAAAAAAGTAAGAAAAAGTATAAATTCGTAGCATGTCAATAATCCCATTCGATATCACGTGTTATAATCACTTGCACAGTCGTTTTCAAAATGTGTTTAACGAGGAACTGATCAATGAGATTTGCTATAATGGTCAATTAAAAGCTTTTAATTCGGACGAAATCATCATCAACATAGGGGATAAAATGGAGTATTTTCCCCTCATAGTTTCAGGTACTTTAAAAATATTAACGGAAGATAGCGACGGCAAAGAACTACTATTATACTACCTTGAAATGGGGGATACGTGCGCTGTAACACTTAATCTGGCCACTCACGGAAGCAAGAGTAAAATCAGAGCTATTGCAGAAGATCACTGCGAATTGTTATTCTTACCTATTGTTAAAGTGGATGATTGGATGGTTAAGTACAAAGAATGGCGCCACTTTATCATGGAAACCTACAACTACAGGTTAAATGAAATGCTGGACGCTATTGATACGCTTGCGTTTCACAATATGGAAGAAAGACTTATGAAGTACCTGCGAGATAAAGCAATGGTAACAGGCAGTGTCGAAATACAAGGTACTCATTTCCAAATTGCCAATGATATGCACTCTAGTCGTGTTGTGATATCGCGTATGCTTGCTAAACTAGAGAAGGACGGTGTTCTTACTCACAGTAGAAACAAGATTATTCTTACTAAACTTTAACGTATCTACAGTTTTATGTAACTTAGGTTCCCTAAGAAGCATGTGCATGTCCACATATTTGCTGTGAAATATGCAAGTCAGTCAACTTTATGGTTTTGTTCTAGCCATTTTAATGGGTTTTACATTAGGTCTTTTTGGCGGTGGCGGATCAATTCTAGCAGTGCCTATTTTTGTGTATGTATTTCATATTGAACCTCTTCTCGCGACTGCATATTCCCTTTGGGTAGTTGGCTTATCTGCCTTAGTCGGGTCACTAAAAAAACATTTAGACCAACAAATCGAGTACAAAGTTGGTCTGTTCTTTGTCGTGCCATCGGCGCTTACTGTTTTTTTAACACGTAGATTTTTA
>CAMDCQ010000024.1 GCA_945890595.1 Chitinophaga pinensis | reverse complement strand
GTAGGCTCATCACCAATTATGATAAGCGGTTCATTGATGAGTGCCCTTGCAATAGCAACCCTTTGTTTTTGGCCTCCACTTAATTGATTCGGATATTTTAAAGCTTCATTTTCTATACCCAGTATTTTTAGTTTTTCATAGGCATTATGTTCTATCTCTTTCGCTGATAATTTTCCTAATTTTAAGCCAGGCAACATCACATTCATAAGATTACTAAACTCATTAAGTAAATAATGGAACTGGAATACAAAACCGATTTTTTCGTTACGTACCTTGGCCAGTTCTGCGTCTAGTTTATTTTTCATAGAAACTCCGTCCAGTAAAAGTTCTCCTTCATACTGGGTATCCATGGTCGATAAGATATAAAGTAAGGTGGATTTGCCACAACCAGACCGCCCTACTATAGTAACAAATTCTCCGTAATCAATGGAAAAACATAGCTCAAATAGCACCTTCACCGTCATTGGGTCATGAAAAGACTTGCCAATACTTCTGGCTTCTATTACTTTTTTTGTTTCCATAGTTATTTGCCTCTAATAATGTCAACGGGGTCTATTTTACTTGCTTTTTTGGAAGGAAAGTAGCCGGCCAAGTAGGTTGTGATAACCGAAAAAACGGCTCCAATAAGATAGAACATGGGATTGTAACTGATGGGATAGGTCTTTACGGTAGGCAGAGAAGCGGTGTCAAAGGGGATTTCTCCAATGAGTGCAGAAAGTCCGAGGCCGAATATCAATCCCATAGCGCCACCCACCAGCCCAATGGTTAGGGCTATGGTAAGGAATATGGCATTTACATCCTTGCCCGAAAATCCAGTCGCTTTTAAAATAGCAATGGAGTCCATTTTTTCATAAATCATCATATTGAGTATGTTGTAAATCCCAAATCCTGCTACAATAAGTAAGGTGATGCCCACAGCATAGGAGATTAGGGTTCGGACCGAGCTTCCGGTTTCAAATTGAGCGTTGGCGGTTTGTATATCGATAGCATCGGTATGGTACAGCAAATGATACTTTTTTGCAAGCCTCGGAGCTTGCTCCATATCGTATACCTTGATTTGAATATCGGTAACGTAACTAGATGGTTTTCCTTCTAATTTTTGGGTGTTAGCAAGCGTGGTATAACTCTGTACTTTGTCAATTTCTTCTATTCCCGACTGAAAAAGACCTACTACTTTTAGTTGAAATCGCGTTCCTCTACTGGTGGTTACTTGTATCACATCCCCCATCTGAACTAGCATTTTTCTAGCAACGCCAATGCCCAAGATAATACTATTGGGCGTATTTTTGAGGTGTTCGGCTTTTCCTTGTATGATATAATCTTCAAAGGTAAAAAGTCGGCTTTCTTCATCTACGTCTATACCGTTTATAACACCGGTTAAATTGATAACTCCTACATTGTAAAAAATAGGAACGGTAATTTTAGGGGCGACACCTTTCACCTCAGGGTCTTTATTCAAGGCGTTCATAATCGCCAAACTATTTCGTATTTCTAGTAATTCGTTTTTGGGTTTTATGTGTTCTATAAAATGGTACGCGCCCGGGTATGCCAATGACCTAGCTATGGGCTGAACCTCGGAAGGTAAAATTTCATTATAAAGTCTTACATGTGGCGTACGGTTTAGAATTAGATTATCCAACAGATCATTTAAACCTGCCATAAAACTGAGTAACGCAATAAACATCATGATGCTGAAGGTAACCCCAATAGCGGCTACCATCGACTGTTTTAGTCTGGCTGTTAGCAAGGCTATGGATATCCTAGCTATCAGCTTTATTTTCATTTCTCTGGCAGTATTAGTTCACTATTTATGGTTATACCAGAGAGGATTTCAACTTTCTGATAATCCATTAATCCTGTTTTGACTCCGACCTTTTTTCCTGTTTTATCCATGACGGTTGAGTCGTTTAGTAAGTAGTTTCTGGGAATGAGCATAGCATTTTTTTTGGTACGGGTAACCACATTGGCTTCAAATGATATATTGGGAAATAACGGGATAGGAGGATCTGTGAATGCTGCTTCTATCGTAAAGGTTTTGCTTTGCACATTCATAATGGGGTTAATTTTGGTGACAAAAGCGGTAAATACAGAATCTTTATAACTATTAAGTACTACCAACACCGTCATTCCTAGTCTAATTGCCACAATATCGTATTCATCTACTTCCATTTCGAGCAGGTATTTCTTGCTATCGCCTAGTATTGCTATTTGTTTTTGTGGTGTAACCATCTCTCCTTTGGCCAAATTCATTTGGTACACGCTACCTTTTATTTTACTTCTTACTAAGTAGTCCGTTGTAATCGTATTGGTAATAGAAAGGTTATTAATGGCTTGCTTGGAAAGGTATTTTAATTGCTTGCTAAGTTCTTTCGATTTCTCCATGGCAGCTTCGTAGGTGTATTTCGAATTTTCATAGAGAAGTGCTTGTTGCTCCAGACTCACCTTAGTGCCTATGTGTTGTTTCCAAAGACGTCGTTTTCTCTCCAGCAATGAAGAATCGTTTCTCATTTGATTCCGAGTTAAATTAACCAGTATTTTAGCTTCAACTAGTTTTCCTCTATTGCTGTTTATGCTGTTATAGTCAGCTAGTAATAGGGCATTTTCTGCCATTAGTTTTTGCGCATCGTTTCTTATTAATACGATCGGAGAACCAATATCAACAGGAGACCCTTCATCTACAAATACATCGCTTATGAGCCCACTCACCGTGGCAAAAACCTCGTACTGGTTTACCGACTTTATAACTCCCGAGGCATAAACAGATTCGGTTATATCTTGAATAACGGGTGATATAACTACTTGCTTATCGCCACAGCTGCTTAGGAATGAAAGTGTTACAAACGCATAGTATACAGTGCGGTACATTAGTCGTTGCTTTTCTCCTCGTCATCTTCCTCATCATCTTTTGGGCTTTGAGATATTGCACTATTGGCTTGTGTTTCTCTAATTTCGGGATGGCGTATTTCACCTCCAGAAGTTCCGGTTCGCTTGGCATAAAAAAGGGCTACCAACGATAGTAGTATAGCAGACATTAAAATGGTTTTTGAATACCATTTTTGTTTCCAATTGGCCCATAATCCAAGAATAGAAAGGGCTCCCAAAAGGTAAAGTGAAATCGCAAATACTTCTGCTATTTCTTCATGTGTTTTAATGAAATGCTCATCTACACCTGGAAGTTCTTCAATTAGTTCTTCGGCTCCTTCTCCACTGAACATTGCGAATAATGCGGATAATGCAGCTACGATGAAAATGCAGTAAGCAGCTCGCTTAATGACTTCTGATTTTAAAAATAAACCAGCGATCAATAAAAGTATACCTACTATGGGTAAAATTATGGGTGCATGGTTAAAAGCTAAATGCAATTGTGCGTCGTTCATGATCTTAGGTTTGTGGTTTTAATTGGTTCTTTTAGGCTCGGCTCTTAGCTAAAATGGGCATTATGCGTGGTTTTAACCCGCAATGTTATTAGAAAATAATCTTCGATTTGAAGAGCGAAGTCTCGTTCTTGCTTTGTGCACGTATCACTCTAAGTTAGGGATTTTAAAAAGTGCTTCGATAATTAACCACGCGATAATAACCATCAATGCTTTAATGAATGATAATGTGTTGTTCATAATCTTATATGTACGCAGAACTTTGTAAGAACGAGATTTGCTCATTTAGAGGTTAATTATTGTTCGTCATCCGTGGTAAAGTCTTTAAGCGATGTGCCTAATGCTGTCATGTCACTGTGTAACTCCGTTTTGAATGATTGCCATTTTTCTTTTTCGTCTTCTTGAAAATTACTCATTCTCATTTTTAGTTCTTCATTTTTTTCCTTGAAGCTGTAAACCTGTTTTTCCATCATCGACTTTTTATCCGCTGGGGCAGAGGCGGCTTTTGAGGAAAAATTTTCGATAATACGTTCGTTTTCTATTATTTTTTGGGTTGTTTCTTCTTTGTAAAGGGCTACTTCTGCTTTGTAATCTTCTTGCGCTTTCATAAGGTCCTCTTGAGCATCAGACACTTCATTTTGTGCGTTATCTAGTTTTTTACTTGGGGAATTACATCCTACTATGAATGCTACTCCAATTAACGCAGCTAATACTGCGGTTGATTTTGACTTGTTTGGTGATTTTTTCATGGTGTTTCGTTGATTTTAACGTTTTTTTAAATTTTGAATGGAATTAATATGTTGTAAAGGTCTACTCCTTATGCGAGCAGACCTTTACACAATTTAGGTAAAGAGTTATAGGATTTATTAGTGTTGATATGCCCTTTATTAACCCGGTATAAGAGCCTGCGTTATGATAGGATTACCAAGGTGTTTTTGACAATTATTGATTAGATCATTATAGATAGACCTATATACACTGACTGCGTGTTAATACGCGATTTAGGTAAGATGTAATAGGAATCTGGGGAAATTGTTTGGCTATTATCGCTAATGTCCATCAATCCTAGTAAACCACGATATCCTAAATCTAAGCGAACATTGTGTTGCTTGTTAAGCGCAAAATCGATACCTGCACCATAAGCGAGTCCGAAATCGTTTTTAGAAACAGAAAGCACAGGTTGCTTTTCGGTAGTACCATTAGAGCCTGAGGTAGTAAGATCGCTGCCTACATTTATGCCAAGCTGCGGGCCTGCAACGGCGTTCAAGTTGATGAAGTTTGCTTTGCCCGTGTTTACGGAAAATAGGAGCGGAATACTTACATATCTCAAGTTTATTTTTCGTTCTACCTCACTATCAAAGGATTTGTGACCGAATGAACTATACATAACTTCACTTTGTATAGCAATATGTTTGGTCAGACTAAATCCGATTAGCGCTCTGGCGCTTAGCCCAAGTAATGTTTCTCCGCTAACGGCTCCTCCACTCGAATTATTCACTTCAAGTGAGGTCATGGTAGGCATTAACCTAAATCCGAACTCAGCTTTTTTATAGGACTCAGCATCCTGAGCCATTAAATTTGGATTATTTATAAAAAGAAGTGCTGTTAAACCTATAAGAATACGTGTAATTGTTTTCATTTTCTTGTTTTATATTAAATGTTAATTGAATTTAAGAATGATTTTGGATACGACCAAGTGTTGTCTTTAAGCTTGCCTTTAGTTTGGTAATAGCACCAGATACCGCAAGTTCTGTGTTTTCTGCTTGATTGGAAACGGCAATGGGTTTGAAGCCTTCGAGTCTTGCTTCCAGTAAGCAACGAATGTCATTGATTCCGTCTTTTTTACCATTTTCATCAGAAACGTGTACTTCTATTCGTGAAATATGAGATTCGTACCGTTCTAGCTCGTCAGCGATTTGTGTTGTAAAGAATTCTTGATGTCTATCATCTCCGTTTATGGTTTTATCTGTATTGAATTGTATTTTCATTTCTTCTTTGAGTGATTGGTGATTTTTTTAAAACTGTTGCTTACGTCATAGCAAACGTTCGATAAAGCACATTACCAAATATGATATATGGTAATGTGCTCAGGTGTTATTTTGTGTGTGATCTGAGAAACCAAGCCATTTTTTCGTGTTTCTCCATTAGGCCAGTGACAAAGTCACTTGTACCTAAATCTTGATACTCTGTGCCGAATTGGTTTATATAGCCTCTTAGTTCTATGATGATGTGCTCATGGTCCAATAAGAGTTCTTTGATAAATCCTTGACTATCGTTTTGCTCTCTTGTTTGCTCGGTAAGATGGGTTAAGCTCAAGTATGATTTAAGCGTAGCCGGGGCATAATGGCCAAGAGAACGCATACGCTCGGCAACGTTATCTATGATCACATCTAATTGACCGAACTGCGTTTCAAAAAATGTATGCTTTTCATAAAAATCTGCGCCTTCAACGTTCCAGTGAGCATTTTTGGTTTTGATGTAAAGTACGGTTTCGTCTGCGAGTAATTTCGCCAGTTTTGTGGCAACCGCTTGTCTGTTTAGCTCTGAAATTCCAATAGTTATATTCATATTTTTTTTTTAAATTTTAGGTGAATGTTAATCCATTATGGTGACGAGGTCTTCTATACTTTTTCTGACTTTTTTTAAGTTTACTAGCCAGTCATTTTCGACGTCTCTGTAACCAATAGCCAGTATTACACAGCTTCTTAATCCTTTTTCTCTTAAGCCTAAATAATTGTCTACTGCTTCGGCATCAAAGCCTTCCATTGGCGTACTGTCTATATCTTGTAGTGCAGCCGCCGTTATCGCAATGGCTAGCGCTATATACGCTTGTTTGGCAGCGTGATTAAAGTTTTCTTCTGCATCTTTCTGCGGATAGGTATCTAGTAATAATTTTCGGTAATTTTCCCAACCTTCATTTTTTAAGTCACGTATTTTATTCGTGAGATCAAATACAATGTTGATTCGCTCGGCTGTGTACGTGTCCCAGGCAGCAAAAACAAGTAGATGAGAACAATCAGAAATTACAGACTGGTTCCATGCTATCGGTCTAATTTTGTCCTTCACCTCTTGATTGGTAATTACTATTATTTCATAAGGCTGCAAGCCGCTTGAAGAAGGCGCTAGTGATACCGCTTCAATGATTTTATCTATTTTGGCTTGTGATACATTTTTGCCATTCATAGCTTTGGTCGCATAGCGCCATTTTAGTTTATCCAGTAGTTTCATATTATTTAATTTTGGGCGGACCATGGGTTGTTTAGTGTAAATCTCTGTAACAACGGTGGGCACCTAGTTATAAAATAAGCTTAAAGTAAATTTATAAGCTTGGGAGTACTTGTTTTACTTAATAAATGTATGCTGTTTCAAATCTGCTTTTTGTGCTTTTTTGGCACGATTTGCATGACTCATCGCTTCGATAATACTAGATGCAGCGAGATCATGATTATGGTTTTCATGGTGTTTGGCCGCTTCCAAATGGCTTTTGGCTGCAGCCTGAAAATGAGTAGCTGCTTTTTTGTGATTTTTAACCACTTTCTGACTTTCTGTTTTAGGAGTCTTTTCTTGTTTTTCGTTCTTTTGAGTATTTATCATGGTATGTATTTTAAAGATAATGAAGTTGCTTTCACTACGATACAAAGGTGACTGCTCAACTGCTTATAAATCTTACATGATTGGAGCTTATTGTTGTATAATTAAGAGACCACGCTCTATGATTTGAGATGCCGTACAAACGCAAAAATGGGTGACTATTTTTTAGATATTCACCCATACAACAACTTAATTTTTCTGCCCCAAAATACAACATGGTGGCGCTGGCTAAAAGAAACTATTCTTCCAGTATTTTCTTTTTTTGTAGATATTCCTCCTGATCGATTTCACCTGAAGCCAACCGTTTTTTTAAAATATCTAGGTGTGATTCCTTTTTAGATCGTTGTCCTGGAATGTTGTAAGGAATAGCAAAAATCCAAAATAGAATAAAAATCCAAATGATCCACCAAATGGCGTGCATCCCCAAAAAATGATAACCTCCGTACATGTACATACTAGTTGATTTAATGATACCTTCAGTTGCGCTGTTGCCCGTTCTTCAGTTCCGCTGTTGCTCGGTATTTAATTTAGGATATTCTTAGTTTTCGTCCAGATCACTGTGATTGTCACCACCTAAACTGTAGTAATTATTTTCTTCGTCTTCATTGCCTATTCGTTCTTGTTTGTCGTCTAACTCTGACCCAGGTACATCTAAATCATCACCCGACATATCTTCCGAAAAATCTTTTTCGTTGCGAAGACCCTGGGGTTGGTTAGGTGTTTTCTTTTTGGAGGTGTCTTCGGGCTTAAGGGAAGATTCTTTAATTCCTTTTACATAAATATCATCGGATGGAGGGTATAATTTGTAGCCTGGAAGCTCCTGCATTTCTTGCTTGTTGTCTGATTTATGAGTCTTGGAGTAGCGCAGCAAAATTTCTTCTAGTGAGTTCATATAAGCCTCTAGTTTTTCATTGTTGGTAGGCGCATTTTCGCCTTCTGCCTGTTCTAACGGCATTTCCTTTATAAACTTGGATAATTCTGGGAATTCATTGTGTATTTTAAGCGTAATGGTTAGTATATCTTTTTCGAGTTGCTTATTCGTTCTCCTGTTTTTCATTTCATGGTGGGTTATTTAACGTCTTAAAAATGCTAGTCCGAGCCAAAAGGAAGTGATTCTGTATATCAAACCTATCTTCGTCGCACTAGAATTACTCATCTGATATGTGCTTCGTGATAATGATTCAGGGTGCAATTTGGCTTATTTCTTCATCACAAAGATCCGTTTTACACCTATGGTAACTGTTACATAATTAGCGATTAATGCTACATGATTACTAGGTTTATATAGGCCTATAGTGCTAATGTTTTAGGATGCAAAATCCATGATTAGCTTATCAGGCACTGCCAATGGATATGGGGTAGTGTAGCACGACACTACTTTTTACGCTGTAACAGATGCTAAGTAAATGTGCTTATAGGTTGTGGTCGGCTCTTTTTTCGGGGAATTCATTTTCTCTATTGCCAAACGAGCCATAAGGTAACTCAGTGTAGATTCGGCTCCTTGGTTAAGGTTTACATTTGTTTCTTCTAGTCCGTCATAACAACCACCCGTGCGAGGGTTGTAAATTATTTGATGTAAATGATTTGCGCCTAAAAACCAGTTAAAAGCAATGATGGCTTTTGATTTATGTTCATCTTTATGAAACGCATTGTAGAATTTTTCTAAAGCCACAATAGTGTATGCTACATCTATGGGTTGCTCACCACCTAAGGCAGCGGTTTTTTGCTGACCTTTACGGTGCCAACCTTTATTGGATATGACTTTTATCGTGTCATCTACAAATATTTCCGATAGTAAAAAACCAAAGCTCTCGTTTGCTATTGTTTTGTATTCGCGTTTGTTGGTCCGCAGGTATGCGCATAACATCGCTTCCGACAAAACGCTATTTCCGTAAGTTAAATAATTTTCAAACCAGTGCCAATCTTTCGTTTTTTCATGCGTATACATTTGCACTAATCTATCTGCTAGCAGTATCAATAGGTTTTTATTTTCCTCACTATTTTGATAGTATAGTCCCTTAATGATAAATGCCATTGCTCGTGTAGAATGTACTTTTTCTAATTGTAACAAGGCTACTGCCAATAGTTTTTCAGCTTCTTTGGTCACATGAATGGGTAATATATTGGTTAGAGAGCACACATATCCCAGTGCCCAAACAGCTCTGCCATTACTATCATCCATGTTTTCAGAAACATTCTGTGAGGTAAATTGCTTATTGTCGTTCACATAGTTCAAGAAAAGACCGTTAGGAAGCATACAGAATTTAATAAAATCTAAGTAGGTGTTTACTAAATCTAGATCCTTTTTGTCTTGAAACATTTCATAATGTTGGCATAAAGCAATTAATGCTCTTGCATTGTCATCTAAAGTGTACCCTGAATCTATATTAGGAGAAGCCATTTTGGAGAACTGTATCATCCCAAAATGAGTTGTCATTTTTTGAATATGTTTTAAATTTACAGGCGGAATTTTGTAAGCTAGTTGAATAGTACCTGTAGTCAGTTTTTTAAATAAGAGTGCATGCGAAATTGCTGAATTTTGCCACGCTGTGGAAGCCATTTGATGTAAACTATTGGATGAGATAGAGGCACGTAATTTTTCATTGTTGAGCAGGGATAGAATAGCTTTAGCAAGCTGAGGGGGATTTTCAAAGTCTACGATAATTCCATTGTTATTCCCTAATACCTCTTTAGCATGGGGTATAGGTGTAGAAATAACGGGGCAGCCACAACTCACGGCATACGAAAAAGTACCGCTGACCGCCTGATTAGGGTCTTTGGAGGTAAATAAGTAGATGTCTGAAAGTTGAAGGTATTCCAACAATATAGGCAATTGAAGATACTCGTTTACAAACATCACGTGGTTTTCAAGGTGCAACGTCTTTACTTTTTCTTCGAGCATATTTCTGTAGCGTTCTCCATCCTGTTTTACGACAGATGGATGTGTTTTTCCCAGTACCAAAAACAACACCTCGGGGTGTGATTGTATAACAGATGGTAGAGCGTCAAGTGTGGTTTCAATACTTTTACTAGAACCTAACAAACCAAAGGTAGATAGCACTTTGCGGTGTGAGAATTGGTACTTATATTTTAATTTTTTTCGGTCTAGAGGTGGTACCAGATGGGTTCCGTGTGGAATCACAGTTATGGTATAGTCCGGAACATCATATTCATTAATTAAAATAGCGGCCGCATTGGACGTCATCACGATAATGGATGAGGCTATGGCGGCTATGTCCCTTACCCTGTTTCTTAACCCAGCATCAGGGTTGGGCAATACGGTATGAAATACGAATACAATGGGTTTGGTAATACTATCAAAGAATAATTTGAACTCCGCTTCTTTTTTTGCAAAAAAACCAAACTCATGTTGCATGACCACCAATTTAATATTTTCATCACGATTTATGTGGAAAGCCATTTTCGTAAAAGAGTTACGATTGTCAGTGTTCAATATAAACTTAGGAGTTTCCATATAGCTATGCTGCTCTGGATCCGATTCTAAGGCACAAATCGAACAGGTAAAGGAGTTTGAAAACTGATTATTTAATGCGTTGATTAAATCTTGAGAATAGGTGGCTATGCCGCACTCTCTTGGGGGATATGAGGTTATAAATAGGACTTCTGGAAGTTTGTTAGGAGTCTCGATAACACCAAATTGGCTTAAAGACAGACGCTCTAAAATGGTTTGTTGAACATTGAATTCGTTGGATGATTGATGTATAAATAGGTCTGTGCTTTTCATTTTAATAGTTGATTTAAATGGTATATAGTTTTAATTCAGTGAGCAGCTCTTTTACACTAAGCGATGCAACAGCTATTCGCTCATCTGCGGCACCATAATAAATGTAGAGCGTGTCATCTTCTACAATTGCACCTGAAGGGAAACATACATTGTTTACCTCGCCTTTCAATTCCCATTCTTTTTCGGGTGAAAAGAGGGGATAAGGCAAACGGGCTATTTCTTTTTTAGGATTTTTTAGGTCAAGTAAAGCTGCGCATGCCGAATACACGTAGCCATTTACGGAATCATGCACCCCGTGATAGATTAGTAGCCAGCCATCGGCTGTTTCTATGGGCGGGCATCCGCTGCCAACATAGCTTACCTCGTGCGGGTATTTAGACCCAAGCAAAACGTTCTCATCAAAGTGAGAGAAGTAATTTTGCCAAAATTCCAGGGTTAAATCATCTAGGTTTTCTATATCTACTACTATCTGTATATTGGGTTTTATGCGGTGTAAGAAGTAAAATTTGTTGTCAATTTTTTTAGGAAAAAACATCAAATTCTTATCCCATAAAAAGATTTTACGATCTTGTTTATCATGACTTTTTTGATAATCATTAAATCGAACATATTTTTCACTTACAGATCCCTCGCTTTCAACAAAGTGTTTAAATTCTTCGTAGGTTATTTGAGGTACGATGATTCCTTGTTTTTGCCAATGTATTAGATCGGTGGAAGTCGCTAATGCACCAAGGGCATTTATACCATCAAAGGCGGTGTACGTCATGTAATAAGTGCCTTCTATTTCTACAATTCGAGGGTCTTCTAATCCTTGAAATTCATATTGACTTTGAGGAAACAGGAGAGGAGTTTCATTGCGATGTTCAACCACCATAGGTGATGATAGCGTACAGTAACCTATCGTAGAATAGTTATCTCGGGTTACGGCTCGGTAAAACATATGAATGGTGTTATCTACTTTTATTACACCCGGATTCATTACACCTTCATTCTCAAAGACTTGGGAAGTTTTACGAAGCACAACGCCTAGTTTATTTACATGTACCATATTACTATTGCTCGTTTCGTTTGTTATTTTTTTTCTCTAATTTTTCAGCCTTTTTTTCTTTTGGTGTTTTGATGGGTGCTGTTTTGTCTGATTTTTTTTTGCTCTCTTTTTGCTTTGACATGGTTCTCTTAATTATGGATAATTGCGGTATAACTTAAATTCTAATAAGTGCCTACGTAGGCGCATTGGTTCCATTTTAGTATGGTGTAACCTAGCATAAGTCATTTTAAATACCCTACAAAGGTGGTTGCTCACTCTATGAGAAGTCTTACATAATTACTGGTGATAATTGTATAATTGGTCAAATGGATTGACCACTGATGTTTTTAAAAGGTAGGAATTGTGTAACTTATGGAATTAGTTATGTAACTTATTGGCCATTTAAGGTGGCACCTTTGACAAAACCTTAGTTAAATGAACAAATCACGTTGAAATTATACATTAAATATATGGTAAGCGAGCGTTGTAAAATGGCTGTAAGAGTAGAATTGAACAAACTAGGCTTGCATTTTACTCCTGTGAAATTAGGTGAGGTAGAAATCATGGAAAACCTTACAGCTGAGCAGCGAGAGCTTATCAAAATTGGATTACATAGCTCTGGGTTAGAATTAATGGCTGATAAAAAAGCAATGTTGATTGAAAAGATTCGAAATGTTATTATAGAAATGGTTCATCATAGTGAAGAGGCTACGAAAATGAATTTTTCTGATTATTTAAGTGAAAAATTGGACAAGGACTATAGTTATATGGCTAATCTATTTTCCGAAGTACAGGGTACAACCATAGAGCAATTTATAATAGCACATAAGATTGAGCGTATAAAAGAACTGATTATTTATGATGAACTAAATATCACCGAAATCGCTTGGAAAATGAATTATAGCAGTGTAGCTCATTTATCTAATCAGTTTAAAAAAATGACGGGATTAACTCCCACGCATTTCAAAAAATTAAAAGATAAACGTAGAAGTTCAATTGAAGATATTGGTAACGCTAAGAAGACTAACTTACCGGGTAGTTAAAAAATGAAAAATCATCTATCAGATTCTGTCAATATAATAAGTTTAATGGAAGCAAGCTTCGACCCATGTGTTACATTAAGTGCAGGCGGAAAGATTATAAATGCCAATAAAGCCTTCGTAACTATTATCTGTATTAAGCGTGATCATCTTATCGGAACAGACTTTACCAGTTATTTCACAGAGCCCACCGAAGCACAAGAAGTGTATGAAAGAGTTCTTAATAATGAAGAGGTTACAAATTATCCCCTAACATTTCAGGACCTAAATGGAGGGTTAACTCCCGTAGTATTTAATGCATCTCTATTTTATACTAACCAAGGAAAAGTGCAAGGTATTTTTGCGCTAGCACAAGGAGTAACAGCACAAAAATATGTAGCTGATCTACAACTAGCCAACGATGTGCTTTTGCATCAAAATGCGGAAAAAGACAAGCGTAGTCGTGAACTTATTGAAGTAAACAAAGTACTGCACGAATCCAAAAAAAATCTCCGCGCGACGTTGCGTGAAGTGTCTAATTATATGGATGCGCTAGATAAAACAACCATCATAGCACTAACCGATCAAAAAGGAATAATTAGAAAAGTCAACAGTAATTTTTGTGAAATTTCAAAGTATACAGAAGATGAACTTATTGGCCAGGATCATCGCATCGTTAATTCCGATTTTCATCCAAAAGCGTTCATACGTGAATTATGGGAAACCATTGTAAACGGATATGTGTGGAAGGGCGAGCTGCGAAACAAGGCGAAAGATGGCACTTATTATTGGGTAGATACCACTATAATTCCCTTTTTAGATGATGAAGGAATACCCTATCAATACCTGGCTATACGCGCAGATATTACCAAACGTAAAGTGACGGAAGAGCATCTAAAAGCCTTAAATAAAGTACTTGCAAAGCAAATTGTACAAGAAGAAAAACAAGCAGAAAAATTGAGTACCGCTAATTATGCACGTAGCTTAATTGAAGCGAGTCGAGACCCACTATTTACCATAAGTGTTGAAGGAAAAATTACGGATATAAATCTGGCAACTGTGAAAGTGACCGGCAAGTCCAGAGAGAAATTAATAGGCACCTATTTTTCTGATTATTTTTCGGAACCAGCTAAGGCTAAACAGGGATATGAAAAAGTGTTTGAAGAAGATTTTGTGGTAGATTACCCGCTTACTATCGTAGATGGAGTAAATACCGATGTATTATTTAACGGTTCCGTTTATAAAGACGATAAAGGAAATGTGATTGGAGCGGTTGTAGTAGCAAGAGATATTACCGAACAAAAACGATTTGAAAAAGAGCTTATAGAGGCAAAGATCTTTGCAGAGCAAGCTACTTCGTTGGCAGAAGATGCCCAATTGAAAGCGGAAGATTCGGCTCGTTCTAAACAGCAATTTTTATCCAACATGAGTCATGAGATCCGTACGCCGATGAATGCGATAATTGGTTTTACCAAAGTAATGCTAAAAACCGATTTATCCTTAAAGCAAAAGGAGTATCTAGACGCAATACAAGTAAGTGGAAATGCCCTAATTGTTCTTATTAACGACATTCTTGATCTAGCAAAAGTGGATGCAGGTAAAATGGCATTTGAAAAAATACCGTTTAAGCTAACATCTTCATTATCGGCCATGTTACATTTATTTGATACCAAAATTCAAGAAAAAAATCTGCGATTAATCGCAGAATACGATTACCGAATTCCAAAAGTATTGTTAGGAGATTCTGCTCGTTTACATCAGATTATCATTAATTTAATGAGTAATGCAGTGAAATTTACCTCTACAGGATCTATTACGTTTAGTGTTAAATTAAAGGATGAAGATGAAGAGAAAGTAAACGTTGAATTTTCTGTTGCGGATACGGGTATAGGGATAGCGGCAGATAAACTAGATAATATTTTTGACAACTTTCAGCAAGCTTCAAGCAGTACCTCACGATTATATGGCGGCACTGGCTTAGGTCTTGCCATAGTTAAACAATTGGTGGAGCCTCAAGGTGGAACCATTCGGGTGGCGAGTACGGTGGGAGAGGGTACCACGTTTAGCTTTATCTTGAGCTTTGATAAAACAACTTTAGACGCAGCATCTGATTCTGAATTTGTTGAATTAGACGCCGAAATAAAGAATATAAAAGTATTAGTTGTAGAGGATATTCCGCTTAATCAACTGCTTATGAAAACATTACTAGACGATTTTGGGTTTGAAAGAGACATAGCGTCTAATGGTAAAATAGCTATAGAAAAATTAATGTTAAAAGATTATGATATTATTTTGATGGATTTGCAAATGCCAGAAATGAACGGCTTTGAAGCGACTACCTACATACGTAATACCTTACATTCCAATATTCCAATAATTGCTCTTACTGCAGATGTTACTACGGCCGACCTAGAAAAATGCAAAGCGGTAGGGATGAATGACTACGTCTCAAAACCCATTGATGAAAGAGTGTTGTACAGTAAATTGGTGGGTTTGGTTACCAAGCCACTAGAGGTTCCCAATGCTGTTAGCCCACTAAATGTGGATGTCTCCTATACCGACCTTTCGTATTTAAAAAAGCGAACCAAATCGAATCCTGACTTGATGATGGAAATGATTTCATTGTACTTGGAGCAAACACCGCTGTTAATAAGTGCATTGAAAAAAAGCATGCAGGATCAGGATTGGGAAATGTTACATGCCGCTGTTCATAAAATGATTCCTTCGTTTCGCATAGTTGGAATTGATGAGAAGTATGAGAGTTTAGCGAAAAATATACAAGAACATGCCAAAAGACAAGAACTCACGGATGGGGTACAACGTATGGTTTTACAATTAGAACGTATTTGTAGACAGGCATGCAGTGAATTAGAAGAAGAATACCAACAGATTAAAAAGAATACTAAATGAATAAAAAAAAACAAGGAATAGAGATTAAAGAGGCTATTCGACTATTTCTGGTAGATGACGATGCATTGTTTCTCAAGAGCTTAGAAATTGAATTTTTAGATCACGCTGACTTTATTATTGAAACTTTTGCCACCGGTGAGCTTTGTATTCAACATTTAAAAAATACTCCCGATGTTATTATTTTAGATTATCAATTGGATGGGATAGAAGCGAATGCCATGAATGGCATAGAAACCCTAGACAAAATAAAAGCATATAATCCAGATATCCCAGTAATAATGCTTTCATCTCAAGATAAAATCGATGTGGCGATAAGCTGTATGCATCACAGGGCTTTTGATTACGTGGTAAAAAGTGAAACGGCTTTTATACGCCTCCAAAAAATTATTACCACCATTTTTAAGTATAAAAAGATGGAAAAACAACTGAATTGGTATATGGATAGGATGTAAAAAAAGCCATTCTAGGTTGTTAAATTCATAATTTATAACGGACAGGTGCCCCTCTTAACAAGGGTGTATTTTGCTAAAGGATCAACAGCTTCATACCTATTGATATGAAGCTGTTGAATAAAGTTTAAACTGTTCTTTCGATAGCTAATTCTTGAAATGACGTTTAACAAACGCCTCTTTTTCATTGGTGGTCATTTTTTCTGCAGGAACTACATCAAATTGTATATCCTTAAAATGTAAATCTGAATTAAGGTAATTGTAAAGCTCTGTTTTGGCATCGGTCGGGCCAAAAAGCAACACCCTATCATATCCTTCAATTTCTGCTGCTATCTCTTTGTAGTACGCTTTATTAAGCGTCTGTTCTTTGACGTGCATTAGATGCTCATTTTTGGTAATGGCTTCGTCCTTTGCATCCGTTGTAAATTGTGAAATTATGGTGTAGCTATTTTTTTTGGTAGTTAAGTCGATAAAGTTGGCGCTTGAATGGTCCATCCAAACACCCATTTTCTTGGTTACGTTCATAGGTTATGTATGATTTAGTTGAGGATTATTGAGCAGACATACCACCATCAATTACTTGAGTGGTTCCTGTAATATATTGACTATCGTCACTGGCAAGGAATAAGACCAATTTCGCTATTTCTAGCGCCTCAGCATATCGTCCCAATGGGATTGTTGCTTCAAATTCCTTTTTTATATCTTGGCCGTGTCCAGGAGAAGCATTTTCTTCGATAGAGCGCATCATTCTGTTGTTTACAGGCGCTGGATGAACGGTATTAACTCTTATTTTGTGTGGGGCCGCTTCTATTGCAGTTGCACGCATGATGCCAACTACAGCATGTTTACTGGTTACATAAGCACTTAAGCCCGCAAAGCCTAAAATACCCGCTACCGATGAAGTCATTATGATACTTCCTCCATCATTCATTTTTGGTAAAGCATACTTGTTGCCCAGCCATATTCCTCTTACATTTACCGAAATCACTTTGTCAAATTCCTCTTCAGGGTATTCAATAATGGGTTTTACCACACCTTCAATACCTGCATTATTAAAAAAGATGTCGATTTTACCCCATAATTTTTCAGTTTCGTTGATGTAATGCTGCACTTCATCTGCCTTGGTTACATCTGCAACGCAGTAGGTTACATTTTCACTGTTTAGTTCAGCGATGGTTTTTTTTAGTTCTTCTTCTGAAAGATCTACCAAAAGTACCTTTGCACCTTCTTCTAAAAATAATTTAGCTGTGGTTTTTCCGATGCTTCCCGCACCTCCAGTTATGACTGCTACTTTGTTTTCTATTCTTTTCATGTGTTATGATTTAGTTTGATAATTATATAATTGGATGGGTGTTTAGGTGTGTACATTGTTTTGCAGCATCACTTAAAAGTTTTAAATGGTATACGAGCGGAAAGAGATAAACGCCCTAGATGGGATAGTCAGATTCATCTAGGTACGTCTCTCCATGGTGGTAATTAGTACAATACGGCTAATTCGTTTTCAACGTGATTTACGCCAGGCGTATTCCAAGCCAAACGACCAGCTTCTTCCTTTTGATAAATGGATTTTACCTTACCCGTAAGTTTTACACTGTTATGATCAACATCCACTTTAATGTCATGTCCGTTGATAGACCAATTACGATCTAAGGCTCGAGTAATAGCTTCTTTTTCAACCGTATCTTTAGATTCAGATTTAAGTGTTATACCATTGGTAACTCCTTTAACTCCTGTAAGATTAGTGATCGCATTTTTTGCAGCTTCTTTTTGAAACATCCACGATACTTCTCCCTCTAGGTTTACCCAGCCGTTTTCCACCCTTACTTTTAGTTGTCTGTCGGGTACTTCCCAATCGTTTTTCCACGCATTTAATACCTCAGTGGCTACTTGTGTGTCATCTTTGATGAACGTGTTGCCATAATTTATATTGATGTCTTCTGCCACAGCTCTTACGCCGATAACATTTTTTGTCGCTCGTTCGGCTGCCAATTTCTTGGAATAACTGTCTACCGTTCCGGATAGCGTTACGACGCCATCTTTTACAGCGACACCCATTTCTGATGAATTAATAGAGGG
>CAMDCQ010000023.1 GCA_945890595.1 Chitinophaga pinensis | reverse complement strand
CTGCCGGTTTCAAATGCAGACTTAATTCCCTCAGTACCGTATATTATACCACCTGTTGGAAAATCTGGAGCCTTCACATATTCCATCAGCTCGTCTATCGTAATATCTCTATTATCTATATACGCAATTGTGCCGTTTACAACCTCTGTTAGATTGTGAGGAGCCATATTGGTCGCCATTCCCACTGCAATACCAGAAGCGCCATTTACCAATAAATTTGGTATTCGGGCAGGAAGCACAGTTGGTTCTGTTAAACTGTCGTCAAAGTTGGGTCTAAAATCAACTGTTTCTTTGTCGATATCTTGCAACATTTCTTCGGCGAGCTTGCGCATTCTAGCCTCAGTGTAACGCATAGCTGCTGGTGGATCACCATCTATGGATCCAAAGTTACCTTGTCCATCTACCATCGGGTATCGTAAGCTCCAATCTTGAGCCATTCGAACCATTGTATCGTATACCGAAGTGTCACCATGAGGATGATACTTTCCGAGCACCTCTCCCACTATTCTCGCCGATTTTTTATACGACCTATTACTTGCAAGACCAAGTTCAGTCATACCGTATAAAACTCTTCTGTGTACCGGTTTTAAACCATCTCTTACATCAGGCAGAGCACGCGAAACAATAACCGACATCGAATAATCGATGTACGCCGTTTTCATTTCGTCTTCAATGTTAATTGGAATAATCTTTTCGTTTTCCGAATTCATCTATTACAAGTTTATTTAGGTGTGCAATTTATTGGTAATACCCTAATGAACACTCATTTGAAACGCCAAAATACCCACAATTAGCTGACTTTATTGGGGATAAATTGAGCTATGATCACTTTTAATTTACCAGATCACTTTTAGTATTCGATCTTTACCTTGAAAATCCTCCTTCCATTCAAAAGAATATCCGCTTTCTATTAACCAAGTATCTAAACTAGTTCTGTAAAACTCACTGGTTTCAAAATAGCAGGTAGCCCTTTGTTTTTCAGCAAGTTGTAGTATTCGTTTGTAAAAAAGTAAAGGATCATTATCGGATACAAAAAGGGCAATATGTGGCTCGTTTTCAATGACATTTTTGTGCATATTCGCTTTTTCACTCAACCCAATATACGGAGGATTAGAAACTATTATGTCATAGGCTTCTATTTCATTTTTTAAGATATCTGTTTGATAAAAATCAACTTCTATGTCTAAATCTTTTGCGTTTTTTCGCGCTACTTCTAACGCTTCTTCGCTTATATCGCAAGCTGTGATGGTTGCTTCCTCCCATGCTTTCTTTAGTGCTAATGCGATACAGCCGCTTCCTGTTCCAATATCCAATACGTTCTTGGCAGTACCTCGGTTTTCTTCCAATATCAAGTGAACCAATTGTTCAGTTTCTGGACGAGGTATTAAAACACTAGGATTTACATACAACTCTAAATTATAAAAAGGAGCTATTTGTGTCAAATATTGCACAGGTTTTCCTTGAATTAGCTCTTCCAATATTGCTTGATACGACTCGATGAGGAATGTTTCGGCACCCAAAAGAACATCTATTTTAGACTTTTTATCCAAATGCTGCAATACAATATAAAAAATGTTTTCAGCCTCAGATCTGGAATAGAATGGAACTAAGGTATCGATATACAGTGCTTTTAATAAACCCAACTTCATGGTTTCAAAATTAGCGCTTTATTCTGCCTCTACTTTTCGAAATATTGAATTTACCTTTGAACTGTGCAGAATAATAAATTTTACATGATGAGATGTCTTGAGCTTGCCAAGCTTGGCGAACTAGAAGTCGCTCCCAATCCAATGGTAGGTTGTGTTATTGTGTATAATGATGAAATTGTAGCAGAAGGCTATCACGAAAAATATGGTGGGCCACATGCCGAAGTAAATGCATTTGCGCAATTGAGTGATCGAATTCCTACCCATTTATGTGATGTTTTTGTAAATCTAGAGCCTTGTTCGCATTACGGTAAAACGCCGCCATGTTCCGATTTAATTATCGCCAAAAAACCGCGACGTGTTTGTATTGGAATGCTCGATCCACACCATAAAGTAGCTGGAAAAGGAATTAAAAAGCTTATAGAATCAGGAATCAACGTTTCTGTTGGTATGCTAGAAGAAGATTGTAAATTGCTGAATAAGAAATTTATTAAAGCGCACACCGTCTCGCTTCCATACGTTACCCTTAAGTGGGCCGAAACTAAGAATGGCTAGATGGCCAGAGCTAATGGAGATTCATCACATGCAAAAATAAGTGACCCTAAAAATGACTCTTTTGTGCATCAGCTTAGGGCAACTCATCAAGCTATTTTAGTGGGAGCCGGTACAGTCAACGCCGATAACCCTAGTTTAGACGTACGTTATGCAAATGGCTCCAATCCTATTAAAATTGTCCTTTCTGCTATGTTGTCTGTTGATGTAACTAAAAAATTATTCAAAGAAGGAAAAACATTGGTCTACAATCAGCTAAAATCAGAAGTAACCGAGTATGTTGAGTTTATAAAGTTAGAAAATCTCACCAATTTAACGATGCTCCAAGATTTGGCGGCACGAGATATTCACAGTGTTTTGATAGAAGGCGGTCCTTCGGTTTTAGGAAGTTTTATTAAGGATAAATTATGGGACGAAGCTCTCATACTTAAGTCTTCTAAGGAATGGTCAGAGGGAATTAAAGCACCTTGGCTAGGAATACCCCGTTACGAAGAAATCGTGAGTAATAGCGATACACTTAACTATTTTAAACCTGCATAAATGGCACTTTTATTCCTGCTTCTAAGTATTCTCTTTAGTACGTTTATTAATCTCATTTTTAGATGGTTTAAGGAGTTTGAGGTACAGAAATTTCAAGCGATAGTGGTAAATTACTTAGTTTGTTTTGCGATGGGATATTCGTTTTCTGAACATAAAAATATTCTTGAAAACATGCAAGCCTCGTGGTTTCCGTATTGCATTTTATTAGGGTTTGTCTTTGTAGGTATATTCTTTTCGATGGCGCTAACTACCGAAAAGCTAGGCATAAGTGTTACCGTGGTAAGCGGTAAAATGTCCGTTGTTGTTCCTGTTCTTTTTGCGTACTTCTTTTTTAATGAATCATTGAACGTATGGTTTTGGTTGGGTCTACTCCTATCCTTGTTGAGCATATACTTTATTAGTGTTAAGCAAGGTCTGGCAATTGAGCGAAAATACTTAATGCTCCCTGTGGTTGTTTTTATAGGAGGCGGCGCCATTGACACATCACTCAAATTGCTAACGACCACTTATGCTACTGTTTCTACCGACACTATTTCATACTCTATTTTCTTGGGTGCTTTTTTTGCTGGCATAAGTTTGTTTATACTAAAAAATAAAGGCAATCTAAAAAAATTCGAATTCAAGAGTGTGAAAGCTGGAATTTTGCTAGGTGTTCCAAATTATTTTTCAATCTATTTTCTGCTTAAGGCAATAGGAAGTTACAGTGAAACGAGTGCGCTGGTTTTTGGTTTAAACAATGTTGGAATAGTAATCTTGAGTACGCTTTTGTCCGTGCTTCTCTTCAAGGAAACGCTGAGTCGAGGAAATAAAATCGGCTTAGGAATGGCCTTATTGTCTATTATTCTGATAGCCTATGCAAGCTGACCATTATCTCGGTATCAATCATATTTACACCAGTGAGTTCAAAGCTAGCGGCAGTAGATTTATAGGTTTTTTGTTCCCGTGTAGTGAGCCCCAAACTTTTGAGAAGCAGATAAAAACATATAAAGAAGAGTTTAAAGAAGCCACCCATGTTTGTTCTGCTTGCGTAATTGGTGTTGAACGTGAATACCAACGTTGCAGTGATGATGGTGAACCGAGTAATAGTTCCGGACGTCCCATTTTGAATGCAATGTTATCTAAAGGAATAACCAATGTAGGATGCGCAGTAGTTCGATACTACGGTGGTAAAAAACTAGGCATACCTGGGCTAATTGAAGCGTATGGAGGAGCAGCTCAGCTTTGCATAAAAGAAGCAGAGGTCGTTAACTTGATTATTAAGGCTGATATCATGTGTTCTATTCCGGAAGATGTAACTTACAAACTCTATAATTATTTAGCAAAACGTTCAGATGTACAATATACCATTTCTTCTTCTGGTGAATTTATTCTTACATGTGCTAAAAATTTGGCTCCTTCGTTACGTGCTGAACTGAAAAAAATACCTAATTTAGCTATCAAATAATGTACAAACTACGAATCCTTTGTATTGGAGCATGCTTAATGGCATCAAGTATGGTTGTTTTGGGGAAATCCCAAAGTATAAATTCAAGTGTAGATAAGCACCCTACAGCTAGTCATGCGGGATTTAATATCCGAAATTATATCGATTTTCCGACGGATATTCAACTAATTGAAACATACCGTATTGCAAGTCCCCATGGCGTGCACATAACTTATGGTCAATATGTGGATGGAAAGGAAGTTATAACGGCTGGCGCTAAACTGCATCTTAGGAACAATGGCACGTTTTCGGTTCAAAATTACATGGTGCACTTACCACCACTTGAATCAAACGGCTTAGATAAATGGTTTCCCTCCAATACACACCTTATACCCGTTTACGAAACGTCAATATACGATGAGCTTCACCCTAAAATATATTACTCGGATGTTTCTGGATATATTTGGTTAGAAAAAGAAATTCATAAATTTAATAGAAAAGATACCACATTATTTAGCAAGGTATTTATGGTGAATCCCATAAATAGTGCAAATACCGTTTATGGTGGCTTTTTCATAGACAATAAAGACAGCAGCAATTCGACGCTAGACTCGCAAATGTTTTGGGTGCAAAATGCAGTTCAATTTGAAAATGACACCTTTTTCTTAGCATCTGAATTTCTATCCTTTGCCAATATTAGCCTGCCGTTAGATAACGATTTTACCATTACAACGGATAGTTTTAGCGTAAATCGTCTTGACGACCGATTTGAGTATTTGAATGTTTTTTACCACATAAATGAGGTAGGAAATTATGTCAATAAACTAGGTTATGATGCGCTGACTATTCCCTTAAAAGTGGATGTACATGCTTTTTCGGGTGCAGATAATTCAGCCTACAGTCCAGAATTTCATTCGCTACAATTTGGAGACGGAGGCATAGATGATGCTGAAGACGGTGAGGTAGTAATTCATGAGTTTACTCATTCTCTTAGTGAAATAGCATCGCCTAATAACACCATTGGTAACGAAAGACAAGCTATGGAAGAAGGCACTTGTGATTATTTTGCGAAAGCATATAGCCGCACCCATAATGATTATACAGCCAACAAAATATTTACATGGGATGCCCACAATATTTTTTGGAACGGCTTTAATATAAACACCAATAGAGCGTATCCTTCTAGCCTCAAAGGATTTAGAGACGGTGACCGTGATGTGTGGTCTAGTGCTTTAATGTGCATCCATGATTCAATAGGAAGAAAAGCTACGGATAGTTTAGTACTTGAGCATTTATTTTATCAGCAAGCAAATGCAACGATGTCTCAAATGGCAAAATTAATCGTGCAAATTGACAGTTCTGAATTTGATAAGCGTTATTACAAAAAGGTAAAAGGATGTTTTGTGGAAGCAGATTTTTTGAAGTGGAATGTTTCGATAGCTCCAAAAAATATACCATCTCCCCTGGTTGTATTAAATCAACAAGGGTTTATTGCAGGCAACGAAACCTTGCAAATCAATCTGCCAAAACAGGCGAGTTATGTTATTTACAATACATTAGGTCAGGTTATACTTTCAGATATTCAGTCTAAAATTATGCTCCAACCCCAAGATTTCTCAAAAGGCTATTATGTTATTCAAATTAACCTAGACGGCATTAACTACAGTCAACGAATAATACGATAATGGAAGAATGGAAAGAAACGAATAACGCACTCACAAAAACATTTGAATTTAAATCGTTTGAAGAGGCAATTCAGTTTATGGATACTTGTGTTTCAGATATCAATACGTTAAATCATCATCCTGAATGGCATAATATCTATAACAAAGTGTTTGTAAAACTAACAACACATGATGAAGGAAATAAAATTACACAAAAAGACCGTAAACTTGCTGAAATTTTAGATTCAAGGTATTGCCCTCCTGCATAAATATATACTGCCCTCATCCCACAGAAAGACATGATTATGTTTTTTCATTGCTATTCAAGTCCTTGCTAGGCATTGATTTTCTTTATGTAAAAGAACTTTCCAATACGCATTTAAATTATTCTAGTGAAAACTCCAATTCACTAAATTGTATGCCACATGGTTTACTAGATGAAACTCAGATAAGAGAATCCATTACAGAGGAAATAAAATTTGAATCGTGGGGGGCGACGAGTTGTTGCTTTAAGACGAGTATGAGTGAGTTGCCATTTGATCTTTTTGCTGCAACATTTTTTGTAACATCTAGATACGAAGAGTGGCTTCCTTATGCGCCAGATATGCATAATCGTTTCCCGGCGGAATCGAGTATACTTCATAAACATAATGTACTTGACCAGCCTTTGGTGAACCAGTGGGCACTCTTAGTCAAGGAAATAGTGAGTAGCCATTATCCTGATCTGGTTTTTAATCCTCGTTCCTTTTCCTATCTTTCTACTATAGATATAGACATGATGTGGAAGTATCGCAACAAAGGATTTTTTAGAAGTAGTTTAGGGATGTTCAAAGACCTATTGCATGCTGATTTTGCAGCAGTAAAAGAACGTATAGCCGTTTTAGCAGGAAGCATACAAGATCCATTTTTTAATTTTAAGTGGCAATTAGATTTTCATCGACTTAATCAAATCGAGACTCAATACTTTATTCATCTGGGAGATTATGGTACGTATGATAAGAATACGCACTATTCCAATAAAGAACTAAGAGAATTACTTCAAGAATTAGATACGGCACCAAATACAAACGTTGGCATCCATCCATCCTACACCAGTAATTATGTAATCGGTCGTGTAAAAGAAGAAATAGAAAGATTAAATCTAATTCTTGGGAAGAAAACCACTGTTAGCCGTCAACACTTCCTAATGCACACGATGCCCCAAACGTATCGCACGTTAGAAGAGCTAGGGATAAAAGAAGATTATACAATGGGGTATTCATCGCATTTAGGATTTAGAGCAGGGATTGCAGCTCCATTTTACTGGTTTGATTTAGAAAAGAATAGAGGTACTTCCTTGTTATTGTTTCCATTTTGTTCAATGGATATAACTCCTCTTCACTATTACGGACAAAGTAATGATGAGGCGGTACGTACCCTTCAAATCCTTGTAGATCGGGTAAAGAAAACAGGCGGTTTGTATATTAGCCTATGGCATAACGACAGCCTTGGTGAGCGAGACAGATGGCGCGGATGGCGCGGTGTATACGAAGCTATGATTAAATCCATACAATCATAAAGTAAAGAAAATCAGCTAGACTGCTTATTAAAAAAATCGTTTAAAAACAAAAAGCCCAGATGTAAGACATCTGGGCTTTTGTTATGTGTAGCTAATTAGTATTAGTGAGCTACAGTTATTTTCTTAGTAGATACTTCAGTACCGTTAGAAATTTGAATCATGTATACGCCAGTAGCAATATCAGAAGTATTGATAGTTGCTTTTCCGCTTAATACATTCTCAGTAAATATTACGTTACCTTGAATATCCATAACTGTTGCAACTGCATTGTCACCATTCGCTAAAGAGATTGTAACTACATCGTTAGCAGGATTAGGGTAAACATTTACACCAGCAAGTTCAGTTGTATAAACAGAAGCGATTTTTTTAGCACTTCCTACTTCTATCTCGTCAAGATACATTGCGTTTCCACTTGTACCTGGTACACCATTGATAGAAATAAGAACTTTTTTACCTGCAAATTGACTTAGAGACAATACATTTTGTTTGTACTCTTGAGACTTAGGAACGTACAAGTACTGAGGATCTGCTGGCTCACCAGTAGATGCAAGTACAGTAGTATTGATTGCAGACCAGCTAGCACCACAATCTGGAGAAGCATACACTTCAACACTTGGAGCAGTTCCACCTAAACCGCCATCGCTATATGCGTACCAGTAAGAAACTTGAGGATCTGTAACGTTAGTGAAATCAGCCTCACCAATCATGATAGAACCTGGTTTGTTAGCTAGACCCCAAGAAGAGTGTAAATAATATCTAACTGCACCAGTAGAAGTTTGACCTAAAGGAGTAGTGCTAGAGAATACAGGACCGTATTGAACATTTTGATCAAAAGCTCTACCTGTGTTAGCATCCATAAGACCGTTAAATCCAAATTTACCATAAGTAAATGCACTATTTTGGAAACCAAGACCAGAGATATTGATATTATCGTTACTCAAATCGGTATCAAAAAATGCACCACCATTAATCTTATTAAAACCAGTAATTGAAGCAGCATACTCTCCTCTTGGAACGATAGACTGATCAAAGGTTACTGTAGTTTTAGCGTTAGGTGCTAAAGAACCACTGAAAGATTTGGTGTATGATTGAGTTCCTACGCCCAAAGTAACGTCAAAAGAAGTAACTGTTGAAGTAGATTTATTGGTAACCTCAACACTTGGAGTGATTGAACCAACACAGAAACCTGAACCTGCACTGGTTTTGTTTGCTACACTTAAATCAACAGCGCCAGTTGGATCGTACTCAACTTTTGCTTCTGCACCACTCATGATGTTATTGTTTGTACCTTCAGATACAAATGCTACTACATCAAGGTTGTAAAAAGTAAGAGGAACACCATTGATTGCAGCTGGAAGCGTTGTAACATATTTCTTAGTTACAAGAGTTCCTGCAGTTGTAGTAGAGATAGTCTCACCCCAAGCACCATCTGGACTCAATACCATTCTTAGTACGTGGTTGTGTTTGTATAAATCTCCTACATAATTCTCTGGGTAAAAACTAGTACCACCTGTTTGTGGACCTAAGATATTATCTTGGGTAAGCATAACGGTAAGTTTATCCGTAGAAGTTGCACTGTTGCCAGTGTAATAAACTTCAACGTCTGTAGTTAATACACGTGTAGCTCTATCAAAATAAGATTTAACACCAACGTTTACTGGTGAAGACTGAGCTAAAACACTAGATGTAGTTGCTCCCCAAGTTCCTCTACCTTCAGCTCTAGGAGATTTTACTCTACTAATTGAACCAGCTGGGTAACCTGTTAATCCTGAAGCACCATCAATAGTAGTACCTTCTGTTGTTCTTAAATCTGGCTCACCAGCAGCAGGAGTAGCATACCCACCTGCGTGAATGTTTACTAAAAATACGTTTCCTGCGTTTGAGGCTTTCAATGCATTTGCAATCTTATGACCATCTGGGCAATACGTACAGTGTATACCTGTAAACTCTTCCAATACAACCTTCTTATTTTGAGCGGTTGTACTCACTATTGTTTGAGCACTAGCAGAAAATGCTAATCCTAAAACAACTAATAATGTAAATGTTTTTTTCATGTTAAATAATTTTAATTACGATGTTGTGGAACAAATATAGAAATATAATTTATTCCAACGAGTGTTAAAAAAAAATGTTAAAAAGATGACTATAAAACAATAATGAAACTAAAGATAACCTTTTGATCGTTGTTTAGATTGTACAAACGTGCTTTATACGCTGTTATAATTTTTATATTCACCTATTCTCCAGCCTGTCAATTTTTCCACTAAGTAAATGAACTTTAACTTTAGACTAAATGACTTTATCCTAGGATCTCTGTCAAAATGCCAATTAATATTTGCTATGCGCTCTTTCATAACCGCCGGATGACTTCCATCAAATCGAACAATCGAATCTACTTGGCTGTAGTCAAAATCTGCATCTGCGTCAAATTTTTGCTCGATATAATCATCACTGTGCCAGAGCTTATTAGCCTCAACAACCTTAGCCATTTGATACTTTGGATGCCTAACCCAACCGTAATGAAAAATAGTTGCGTCAAGCGATTTTACATTCAGTTTTTTACCGGATTTTCTAAAACCTTGCGCATCCCGATAACTTTTGATCTGTGGGTCGTTTTTGATAATTCGTATTTCGTTTCTGTACCACTTTTTAGAATCTCCTAAAAAATCGTAGCTTCCATAAAAGTGCGCGTATTTAAATAATAAGCCATCTACCCTGTCATTGTCCTTATATAAAGCCATTTTGGTCCTGAGCTCTTCATAGTACTTTTCATGAATACATTCGTCACCTTGTATGTAAAAACACCAATCTGCTTTGGGATTAACAGCACTTAATGCCTTATCGGTTTCCAAAGCAAGTACCTTACCACCTACTCTCAAGCTATCATCCCAGACAGTATCGATTATTCTTATTTTCGAACCTAAACTTTCAATTAATAGTCGCGTATCGTCATCACTTTTACCTACAGCAACCACCATTTCATCTACTACGGGTAAAATTGATAAGATGGCCTCCTTTACAGGATAGTCTAATTTTATAGCATTTCGAATAAACGTAAATCCACTTACAAACACGAAGCAAAAGTAAACCTATACATTTGTGATACCATATGTGTTACGACATAAAAACTTCCCTAGAAAAGCAATTACGACGAGCATTGCTGGACGGCCATAAAGATCGCGTCTCAGAAATCAATAAGAAACTCAGCATTTTTAGCAAGTCAGAAATAAATCTATACCACGCTTCAGGATTTGATCATCCTAACATGTTTATCTATACAAGCGCCTCACCTAAAGAACCTGTAGTGGCAACTTGGGGGCTGGTTCCCAATTGGAGCAGTGATAGAGAAGCTATTTGGAATAAAACACTTAATGCGCGAGGTGAGACTATCTTTGAAAAGCCCGCATTCAAAGAATCTGCATTATCCAAACGATGTATTATTTTTTTAGAAGGCTTTTATGAGCATCACCATAAGTCTGGGAGTTCTTTCCCTTATTTTATTAAAGTCAAAGAAAAAGAAATTTTTGCCGTTGCTGGTTTATGGTCAGAATGGCTTGATAATGATGGTGAAATTCTCAGAACATTCAGCATTGTAACGACTATTGGCAACGCCGTTATGGCTAAAATCCATAATAATCCGAAACTAACAGAACCTAGGATGCCCTTAATTCTGGATGAAGTAAAGCAAGAAGAATGGTTAAAGAATGATCTATCTATGGTGGATGTCATAGCTCTTATACAACCCCTATCGTCTGAGGAACTTATTGCGCATCCTGTTGGACCTATAAAAGGTAAAAATGCGATTGGAAATAAACCTAATGTTACCGAAGAAGTAAAGTATGCCCTCCTAGAAAGCGGCGAACAACTTCAAATGTTCTAAAAGTTTTACTCTAAAAATAAAACCTTAGAAATTGGTTTCACTACTTTCGCATGATGAATGTAAGAGACCTTGAACCAAAATCTGTTTGGAATAATTTCGCAGACCTAAACGAAGTACCTAGACCAAGTAAGAAAGAAGAACGCGTTATTAAATTTATGCAAGAATTCGGTGCATCTTTAGGTTTAGAAACCTATACCGACGCATGTGGTAATGTGATTATCAAAAAGGAGGCTACGGCTGGCATGGAAGATAAGCAGACGGTTATTCTTCAAAGTCACTTGGACATGGTTCATCAAAAAAATGCGGATACTGAATTTGATTTTGATACGCAAGGTATTGAAATGTATGTGGATGGTGATTGGGTAAGAGCCAAAGGCACCACTCTAGGTGCTGACAATGGAATGGGTGTAGCAGCAATAATGGCCCTATTACAATCTACCGATATAGCACATCCGGCTCTAGAAGCTCTCTTTACTATTGATGAAGAAACGGGAATGACTGGCGCAATGCAGCTAGAAATGGGTATCTTAAAAGGTACCATATTATTAAATCTTGATACCGAAGATGATGATGAGTTTAGTATAGGTTGCGCCGGAGGAATGGACACCAATACACGTTACGATTATACCGAAACAACAATTGCAAGCGGTTCTCAAACCTATACTATTATTGTGAATGGATTAAACGGTGGTCACTCTGGGGTTCAAATAAATGAGGAGCTAGGCAATGCAAATAAAATAATGAATCGTTTGATGTATGACTGCGAAACATTTAACTTGCAAATAGTGAGCGTAAATGGCGGTAGCCTTAGAAACGCAATCCCACGTGAAAGTTTTGCAACAATCGCTGTAAATCCAAACTATTTAGATGAATTTAACACCAGAGCAAACGAGATTAAAGCAGAATATACCATTCAAGACGCTAACCTGAATATACAAATAGAGGCAACTACGCAAGCTGGTAAAGCGATGAGTCTTGAAGATACCAAAAAGGTAACCAACACTATATACGGAGTTCACAACGGAGTCTTTAGGTACAGCCGAGCCATTCCTGGGCTAGTAGAAACATCTTCGTCTTTTGCAAGGGTTATCATTCAAGACGGAAGCTTTATTACACAAAGTTTACAACGTAGCTCATTAGAAAGTGGCAAGTACGATGTTGCGCATACTGTTGCTGCACCGTTTAGACTAATGGGCTGCACCATCGAACAAGGTGGTTCTTATCCTGGATGGGCACCTAACCCGACATCTCCAATTTTAGATGTGTTAGAAGCTAAATACCAAGAATTATTTGGCGATAAACCAAAAGTTATGGCCATTCATGCAGGCTTAGAATGCGGCCTTTTAGGTGAGCGCGTACCGGGTCTCGACATGATAAGTTTTGGTCCGACCATTAAAGGAGCGCATAGTCCTGATGAGCGCTGTAGTATATCATCGACGGCTAAATTTTGGAAGTTCTTATTGGTGATTTTAGCAAATATTCCATCCAGAACCTAAAACGAAAATACTGGTTTAAGTTACTTTTAAACGTTTATGTCAACCCAAGGTGTTTCTGTAAACCAGCTTCGTACTAACTCATAATTATTAACTGAATTAAATTTGTACCCCCCCCCCACAAAACGATGGCCGCCTCTTTTTTTGCATTGTTAGACGATATATCAGCCTTAATGGATGATGTGGCAACCATGAGTAAAGTTGCTACCCAAAAAACCGTTGGGATACTGGGTGATGATTTAGCTGTAAATGCAGAAAAAGCATCTGGTTTTTTAACGAACAGGGAATTACCTGTGCTCTGGAAAATAGGAAAAGGCTCCTTGCTAAATAAGCTCATTATATTGCCTTTTGCTTTCTTGTTAAGTGCGTTTTTACCCCCAGCAATTACACTGATATTAGTTACAGGAGGTGTTTATTTGGCGTATGAAGGAGTTGAAAAAATAGTTGGATTCCTAGTTCATTCGAAGGACATAAAAAGCACTGTAAAACGCACTGAAATGACTGAAGAAGAGATGATTAATGAAGAGAACAGCAAAGTGAAATCTGCTATTTTCGTAGACTTTATTCTGTCTCTGGAAATTATCATTATTGCTCTTAGCACTGTTTCTGACAGCGATTTAGGAACACAAATAGCCGTGGTAAGCTTAATTGCTTTTCTAGCTACAATAGGTGTGTACGGCATAGTTGCACTTATTGTTCGAATGGATGACATTGGTTTCAAATTGATAAAATCGAATAGAAACAAGTTTACTAATGCTGTTGGAACTGCATTGGTAAACGCCTTACCTTTGGTCATCAAAATATTAAACGTCATTGGAACTATAGCTTTGATCCTCGTTGCGGGCGGTATTTTCACGCACAACATTGATTTCATTCACAAAATTACAGCTACTCTACCGCCATTGCTCGGCAATGCTATTTTTGGACTAGTAATTGGTAGTATTGCATTAACCGTCATTTCCCTTTTTCACAAATGGAGAAATAGTCTTAATTAGCCCCTACGTAAATTATTTAACATACGGTAATCTTCAACCATGAAAAAACTAACCAATATCTTCTATGTAGCTATGTTACTTGTATTTACCTTATCTTCATGTAAAACATTGACAACTAGCAGTGGCGAAAAGATTAAACCTTTTAGGGGAACTATAGTATACGATGTTCAAGTGATTCAAATTGTAGATACCATGTACATCGGAGATAAAACAGATTTTTTCGGAAACGAAATGCATCTTACCGTTTTTAAAAACGGTAACATTCAACGTAAGTATTTTAATGCATCACGATTGGGGTACGATTTAACGTATTTAGACCTTAAAAATAATCTGTTTTACACCAAATATAATCACTCAGACTCGCTATACGGAACGGATGCGGGCGTCATAAACATCGTTAATTTAAAGGAACTTCCAACCTCAAAGACAACACAAAAAATTCTTTCGTATGACGTAAAAGAAATTGCTATTGGAGCCAAAGAAATAGCAACATCGTTGACCAAGGGTGATTATTTAGGTATAAAATACAGTTATGCGGATGCATTCAAAATTGATAAAACAGCCTACAAGAATAGTAATCTTGACTTGTGGTCCTTCTTAATGAATAAAAGTAATGGATCTCTAAGTTTACGCTATGAAATTGATTACTACACCTACAAAGTAACCTATACGGCTAAGGAGATTTTACCGGGCAAGTATGAAAAATACAAAGAAACATTGAGCGCTGAATCACCTCGAGTGATCAAATAATTATCGCAACGCTTCAAATTCCAATCCTTGACTGATTTCGCAGCCATTTTGGATCATTTCAAAAATCTCTAATTCTCGTTGTTTTGAGTATGTCTTTGTAGCAACATGACATTCCTTGTTGTGCTCGTCATTCAATACCCGAACGAGATGGATTTCAGCGTTATCACACTTAAAATAATACGCAAAATCCTTTTCAACTTTATTCAGATAGTTGGTTTTTCGTAGAACACCTTCCCACACTACATCACTAAATTGATTAATTATTTGATCTGCATTGATAGGCTCGTTTTCCTTTATTGCCACCCAATCGTCAGCGGTAATGCCATTTACCACTAGAAACTTAATAAAATCTTCTTCTAATTTTTTCAGTTCATCTTTCGGAATACGACGGTATTTCATTACAACAAATTTAGCTTATTTAGAAAAGAAATAGGATTCCAATGGGTTATCATTCAAAATATTCAATAGGAAATAATCTTGCCTACATACCCATAATCTTTAGGACAATATTAAATTTGCGGCAAATGTTAATAGGAAAAAATACCGTAGTAGGTGTTAACTACGCTTTAGACGTAGACGGGATGCAACTTGACGCATCAGGAGATACTCCTCTTACTTACCTTCACGGCCATGGTATGATGATACCTGGTTTTGAAAAACAACTTGAAGGACTAGCGGAAGGAGATACGTATGATTTTATGGTAACAGCCGCCGAGGGTTATGGAGAATTAAATCCAGATGCTATCACAGATTTGGATAAACAAATCTTCTTAATTGATGGTAATTTGAGTACCGAAGTTTTTGAAGGTGCGCAATTACAACTTACCAACCAAGACGGACAACCGATGGTAGGTGTCGTTGCAGCCATTGGTGAGGATACGGTAACTATGGATTTTAATCATCAACTTGCTGGCAAAGATTTGCACTTTACAGGTAGTATTGCTGAACTTCGAGCAGCTACTGAAGAAGAAATCGCCCACGGTCACGTGCATGGACCTGGTGGACATCACCACTAATAAAAAAATATATACTTGGAGCCGCTTTGATTTATCCAGGCGGCTTTTTTATTAACCATAGCTAAGGCTTGGGTTGCATTAGAAAACCCTTCATCACCGAAGACTGACGAATAAAATAATTTGTACGTTTAATTGCTACGTCGGATAGGTTTTATTTGTTTAAAAAGTCTATAGACTGCTTTAGTTTCATATACCCTGCTCGTTTTACAGCCGATTTTTTAAACACCTCTTTAAATACTTCTTCTGTCATTTCTGTCCAATCTTCTTCTTTTAATTCTTGCAACTTTTCGTGAGCAGAAAATGACGATGTTTGGTGAGGCTGCGCAAATTTATTCCAAGGACAAACGTCTTGACAAATATCACAACCAAATGCCCAGCCCTCCATCTGATTTTTAAAGTCCGTTGGAATCTGTTCCCTTAACTCTATGGTTAAGTATGATATGCATTTGGTGCTGTCTATTACCTTGTTGGAAACTATTGCATCTGTAGGACATGCATCAATGCATGCCGTACACGTTCCACAATGATCTGTAGTCGCATAATCAGAAACAAGTTCTAAATCTAAAATAAGTTCAGATATAAAATAAAAACTGCCTTTTTGTTTCGTAATAAGCATGCTATTTTTACCTATCCAACCTAACCCACTTTTTGCAGCCCAAGCTCTGTCTAATACAGGTGCACTGTCTACAAATACTCTTCCTCCCACCTCACCTATTCGCTCATTAATTAAAGCTAAAAATGTTTTCAGCTTATCTTTTATGACGAAATGATAGTCCATTCCATAAGCATATTTTGCTATTTTAATTTTCTGCTGGTCCAAATTTTCACTGGGAGCATAATTAAGAAGCAACGAAATAACCGATTTTGAATCCTCCACCAGTTTAGTAGGATCTACCCGTTTTTCGAAATGGTTTTCCATCCATTTCATCTTACCGTGATAGCCTTTAGTAAGCCATTTTTCTAGATTAACAGCATCTTCATCAAGCTGTTCTGCTTTGCTAATTCCACAAAAATCAAAACCAAGTTCGTTGGCTATTTCTTTTATAATAAGGGAATTACGTGCAGCAGAGTTATACATCTAAACCGTTAAAATAGACTGGGTGTATGTCCTTTTTTATAGTCCCGACCTAAGTGAGTATAGGCTAGTTCTGTTACCTCTCTACCCCTCGCTGTTCGTTGCATGAAGCCTTCTTTTATTAAAAATGGTTCGTACACCTCTTCGATGGTTCCCGCATCTTCACTTACAGCAGTTGCAATGGTATTAAGTCCTACAGGGCCACCTTTAAATTTGTCGATGATAGCAGCCAAAATTCTATTATCCATCTCATCCAAACCTCTCGAATCCACATTTAAAGCATCTAAGGCTAGTTTTGCAATATCAATTCCAATGCTGCCATCTCCCTTAATTTGCGCAAAATCTCGTGTTCTTCTAAGAAGCGCATTGGCAATACGAGGCGTGCCTCTGCTTCTTCCGGCTATTTCCAATGCTGCTTTGTGATCTATAGGAACATTTAGAATTTCTGCCGACCTGCCAACAATCTCAGTAAGCAGTGAAGTATCATAATATTCTAGCCTACAAGTGATTCCAAAACGAGCACGTAAAGGAGCTGTTAGTAATCCGCTTCTAGTGGTTGCCCCAATTAATGTAAATGGACTAATACCTATTTGAATACTCCGCGCGTTTGGGCCAGTATCCAATAAGATGTCGATTTTGTAATCTTCCATAGCAGAATATAAATATTCTTCGATTACTGGGCTAAGACGATGGATCTCATCTATAAAAAGGACATCCCCTTCAGATAGATTGGTTAATAATCCAGCTAAATCTCCAGGTTTTTCCAACACCGGTCCGCTGGTGATTTTAATACCACTATGAAGCTCATTCGCAATAATATTTGCCAAAGTGGTTTTTCCCAGTCCTGGAGGACCGTGTAATAATACGTGATCTAAGGCTTCTCCCCGTTGATTTGCAGCCTGTACAAAAATCTTAAGATTATCTAAAATTTTTTCTTGACCCGTAAAATCATCAAAGGAAATAGGTCGTAATACCCTTTCTATGTCCCTCTCTTGATCGGAGAAACCCTCACTGGTGCCATCCAAAATATCTTTGCTCACCGAGCGAAAGTAAATATAGAAACCTTATGGTAGGCAACGTTTTTTATAAACATTTCATCTATTACACCACAATAGTTAGTCTGCACACGTTTTCTTTGTACAAAATAATGTCTAAAAAAATACTACCATCAATTCTTTTATGCCTGTTTACTTCCCTCGCTATTGGTCAAGTAAAACTCTCTGAGATCGTTTTCAAAAAAAAACAAATTGATCTAGGTGTAATTTACCAAGAGAGCGGTGTTGCTTCATGTATTTTTGAGTTTACCAACACTGGCACTACTACCTTTGAAATTCGCTCGTTAGAAGTTTCGTGTGGCTGTACTACTCCACATTCCAATAAAAAAACCTACGCCCCTGGAGAGTCAGGTAAAATAACCGTAAATTTTGATCCAAAAGGTATAGTGGGCAAAGTAAATAAATGGGTTCAAGTAAGGGGAAATTTTTCAGACGCTTTAGATGTTGAACTGACGTTTGATGCAGAAATAAAATTATTTGCAGAGCGAGACAAATCAGCATATTACCCGGGTGAATTTGGATATTTACTCATAGAAAAATTAAAATTAAATTGGGGAACCGTTCTAAACAATGCCATTTTCTATGACACCATAAGACTAGAGAACGACGGTTATGATGATATTACCTTACAAGAGTTTGTTAATCTCCCGTCATTT
>CAMDCQ010000022.1 GCA_945890595.1 Chitinophaga pinensis | reverse complement strand
TGTCCCAGAACCTTTTTCACGAAATATTAGTGGAAGCTTTGTAAATACGTCTTCAATCTTATTGCTCTTTTTGAAATTGGTCTTTGTATCGCCAACAAGAAATAACTTATTTTGTAATAAATCTAGTTTTTCAATATTCAAGGTTGTTGGTAAAATAGAAACAAGTGCAAAATCCACCTCATTATTTTCTAGACTTTCTAAAACTTTATTTTTATTAGTAACATCCATCGCTAATTCAACTGCAGGGTTTTCTTGTATAAAATCAGCTAAAAAATACGGCATCACATACTTTCCTGTTGATACTACCGAAATTTTTAACCTACCAGTCATTTGCCCCTTAAACGCTAGTGTTTTGTTGTTTATAGCTTGTACTTGGTTTATTATATTTTCGGCAGCTTCGGCAATCTCATATCCAAAGTCAGTAATATAGATTTTTCTTCCCACCACTTCTGTGAGTGGAATCTCAAATTGGTCCTGAAAATTTTTTAATTGAATAGAAACCGCAGGTTGTGTTAAATGTAACTCCTCCGAGGCTTTAGTTACACTTTTTGTCTGAACTACTTTCAGGAAAATATTGAGTTGATTTAGTGTATAATTCATAATTTATTTTAATACTTTACATTACAAATATAAATAAAACTTAATGACCAATTAACAACAAGTTTGCAGCCATCATAAACATAAAATTGAGCAAATTGAATCGTAGATCAACGTTTATCCCACATAGCCTAGTTGTCGTATTCTTGGCATTATCTCTAAATGAGCACAACCTAATAGACCGCTATATTTATCTATCTGTTAGCATTATTATGGGAACAATAGCTATTCGAAATTTAACCCCAAACGTATGAGCATATCTAGAGAACTAACCGTCATTAATGGTCAATTTACCAACCAGGAAGCACAAGAAATATTGATCACTATTTTTTCCACCAAAATTCAATTTCACGAATTAAAAAATCTTCGTTCGCTGCTACAAAACGGCATACAAGACGAAATAGCGGAAAGAAGGATTCCTGAATTAAAAACGGGAATAGATGAACTGCTTAAAATCGTAACAGAGGCAAATAAGAATGATAAGCTGTTGAGCATTAAATCGACAATAACCGTTTCTATTTTAGACAAGTAAATTATTCAGCACAAAAACAGCCTTATCAGGTCATTGTATTGAGTGCTGCGTCAAAAAAAATCAAACCCATGAATTACGACTTACTTCTGGAGAACTTAACCAATCCAGCCTTACTTTTTTTTGTGCTAGGAATAGTTGCAGTCTACTTAAAAAGCGACTTAGAAATCCCCGAGAACTCATCCAAATTTATTTCTCTTTACCTTTTATTCGCCATCGGATTTAGAGGGGGACAAGAGCTATCTCACGAGGCGCTCACTACTGAAATTGGCTGGTCGATGTTATTTGGCATTTTTATTTCATTAATAATTCCGCTTTACACCTTCTTTATATTAAGAAGAAAACTAAGCGTATATGATGCAGGAGCAATTGCTGCAGCATACGGATCTGTAAGTGCAGTTACCTTTGTAACAGCGGTATCTTTCTTAGAAGCTCAGCAATTAATGCTGCAGGGTCATATGGTGGCAATTATGGCTTTAATGGAATCACCCGCCATCATTATTGGATTAGTGTTAATATCTAGTTTTAATAAAGACCACGCTACTTCCATAAAAAAACGAAATGTTGTGAAACACGCATTTACGAATGGGAGTGTTCTGCTTATTCTCGGAAGTTTAGTTATCGGTTACATTGCAAACGCAAAGCAAGCAGAAGGGATTAAGCCATTCACCAATGATCTTTTCAAAGGATTTTTAGCAATTTTTCTTTTGGATATGGGCATTACTAGTGGCAGAAAATTAAAAGCCTTCTTCTCATTTGGATCTTTCCCTATTCTCTTCGCCATTTTCATTCCATTGTTTAATGGCGTCGCTATAGCTTTAATGAGCGGCTTTATTACCACAGATATTTCGAATCGATTTATGTTTGCAATTTTAGCCGCAAGTGCGTCTTATATAGCGGTACCTGCCGCTATGAAAATATCAGTCCCTCAAGCTAATCCAGGCCTTTTCCTACCCATGGCCCTTGCCATCACTTTTCCTGTAAATATTACCATTGGCATGCCTATCTACTTTATGATTGTACAAAACTTTTAGACACCTTGAACGAACTATTGTTCCCGAAAAAGGTTAAATACCATATGAACCGAACGGAAGATCTATTGAAATTAAGACCAAAGATAAAACGCATTAAACATGAATTAGCATCAACGGCGGTCGAAGAATTTCAAAACCGCACCTTACGTCCTATTCTTAAACTGCAACATGATATCCTTGTATCACTATTCCATAGTTGTCTTAGCAGGCATAAAATCCCATTTGAGGAACTTAATCAAGATGAAAAGGAAACCCTAATCAATCTGCTATTTCAAAAAGATTTAGCATATAGAAATCAATCCATAGGAATCGTAATTGGTTTATTTACCTTAGAAGAATACAAACACTTCGCGCAAGAACCGGGGACGAACACAAAACGAATAACAACCATGCTAAAACAGCGAATTATAAGTACGTATACTATAGCTTGAGCTACTCGAACTCCTCGATCAATATTCCCATTTTACCTATTTGGAAATCTCGTACGGCTTGCATAATCTGGGTTTGGTCATTCATTACATAAGGACCATACTGAGCGATTGGTTCATTAAGCGGTTCTCCACTTAACACGATATAACGCGTGTTTGCCGTAGCATTTAAGTATATGGCCTCGCCATCAAGATTAAATACCCCCATGTCTTTGGTAAGTAACTGGCCGTTCACAGTTTTAAGAGACCCTTCCAATACATATACCAAGACATTAAATCCAACGGGCATTGGTATCTGTATTTCGCCATCTTTGGATAGTTCCCCTCTCAACAGTAACTGAGGACTATAGGTTGGAGCCACTCCATCAGTACCTTTGTAATGGCCACTTACCACCCATATTTTACTTTTCTCCTCGATTACAAGTGGCGTTTGTTCAAGCGTAATGGGCTTATAAAATGGTGCATCCATTTTGTGCTTAGCTGGCGCGTTTACCCAAAATTGTATAAACTCTAGTTCTCCACCGTTTTCCGTAAATTCCTTAGGGAAACGCTCGCTGTGTGTTATACCTCTGCCTGCAAACATCCATTGGGTACCGCCTGCATGAACTGTTGCTTTTTCGCCAAGAGAATCTTGGTGATTTACTGCTCCTTTAAAAATAAAAGTAACAGGAGAAAACCCTCTATGCGGATGCGGGCCTACTCCTAATTCTTGTGGTCGTTGTCCTCCTGGCAATATTTTATGCCAATGGTGAATTAACAGAAACGGATCCAAATTTTCTAAGCGTGCACTTGGTAAGGGTTGGTCTAAAAGGTCTCCACCCATATTTACTTTATCTGCAGGTATGATGTGTTTTATACTTCTGTTAATCATTTTACGCTTCTGGTTGAGTGTAATTTAAGCACCTATTTTACGTTTGAGTTTGCGTTTTTATGCGTGTTCAGTTGGCTTTACAGTTGATCTATGCCATTTAAGCATCTGATATGGTTAGCTTTTTTCTTTTCATCCCAAAGTCTAAAATTTGCTTGCACACCATCTTCAGAGTAAGCACGTTCATGATGCAGATGATAGACAATAGCCTTGTTTTTCATGGACTTAAATCCAACCCCATTTTCTAGAAGCCTCCATTCTATATCATTATCCTCCCCTACCCCTGCACGCACATAGTCGGCATCAAAACCATTTACCGCTAATAAGTCCTTTTTTGCCACGCCCCAATTACATCCAAGCAGCCCCTTGTTGCTTTTAAATGCTAAAGGGAAAGGAAGTCGTAATCCTTCTTTCACTTTCTTAGAATCTGAACATAACAATGCGTAAAAATTTAGAAGACTCATAGAGCGCTTCTCGAGTAAATTTTTACTGAATGACTCTCCCAGCATTACTCTTCTTCCAGCGTATATATAGCCTTCTTTCTTATGATTTTGATATGCTCGTACAAAGTGTTTATCAGGAATACAGTCGCCGTCAATAAACACAATGAAGTCAGTTTGCGTCTTCAAAATTGCTTTATTCAGCATGCTGTTTTTGCGAAATCCAAGGTCTTCCATTTGGTAAATGTGATGTATACCAAACGTGAAATTTGCTGCATTCTCTTCCAAAAAAAGAACAGTTTCTGGATTATTATCATCTTCGGACAGCACCACGTCAAATCTTTTGTCTGTTTGATTTTGAAGACCTAACAAGATGAGACGTAGATTTTCTAACGCTTTATAATACGATATGACAACTGTTATGTTTGAAGTCATTCCTCCCCTTTATTACTTGAAACATCGGGTCTATATCTTCTGTGCATGCCAATGAGCAACTTGCGAATTAATTGGTCTTTGCACAATCGATAATGTGTATGTGTAGGTTTTCTAAAAAGAGCACTTAGCTCATGCTTACTAAATTTCATGTCACCCAGCATGAGTGTTTCCAGAATATCTTCATCTTGCCAATTCATGGCAATTTTAAACTTTCGTAATACGACATTATTGGTCAGCACATCTTCAGGTTCTGGCTGAGGGCCTTCTTTTTTACCTCGTTTTTCGTTAATTAATCCATTTAAAAAAGCAGCCAACTCCTTATGCGTAGCTTCTTTAAAACCATCATATTCGTCTTTGAGTAACCACGCTTTAAGTTGTTCTTTAGTTACAACCATGCCTCCGGAAGCAAAAAGCTCCATCATGTACACATCTCTAAAGTCAAATGCATATCGAGTTCTTCGTAGGATATCGTTTGTGGTCATGTTTGGAGGGCAAAGATAATAGAAAAACTAGGTTCGGTTGGATTCTTGCTTTCCGTGATCCCCATTCTTCAAGACATTAATTCATCCAAATAAGAGCGCGTTTATTAACCCTAAATCTTACTTATCTAGTTTTAAATTTAGCACCTACCTTTGCAGTCATGTCTCGTGTAGCCATTCATACGCTCGGATGCAAACTCAATTATTCTGAGAGCAGCACCATTGTACGTCAATTAGAATCTAATGGTTTTACCAAGGTAGATTTTACTGAGGAGTCTGATATTTATATAATTAATACGTGCTCTGTAACAGATAATGCCGACAAGAAGTGTCGCACTACTGTTAAAGCTGTTTTAAAGCAAAACCCAGAGGCTTACGTTGTGGTAATTGGATGCTATGCACAACTAAAACCCAAAGAGATATCAGAAATACCTGGTGTTGATATGGTTTTAGGCGCGGCAGAAAAGTTTAATATGATAGAACATTTGCACTCACTTCATAAGGAAGAAAAAGCAATTGTATTTAATAAGAACATCAAAGAAACGCAAGACTTTGTACCTGCATTTAGTTACGGTGACAGAACACGTAGTTTCTTAAAAGTACAGGACGGTTGCGATTACTTTTGTTCTTTTTGCACTATACCTCTTGCACGAGGCAAAAGCCGCAATGCCAGCATAGCAGAAACAGTAGCTAAAGCCAAAGAGGTTGCTGCAACTAATGTTAAAGAAGTAGTAATTACCGGTGTGAATATTGGTGATTTTGGTGCTGACCAAGACTATGCAGAGACGCTTTACGACCTGCTTCTAGAGTTAGACAAAGTTGAAGGTATAGAGCGATATAGAATAAGCAGTATAGAGCCAAATCTGCTAACTAATGAAATTATTGATTTTGTATCCGCCAGCGAAAAGTTTGTGCCTCACTTTCATATTCCGCTTCAAAGTGGTGATGACGAAATTCTGGTAAAGATGAGACGAAAATATCTTAGTGAACTTTATGCGGATAGAATTGCGCGAATTAAAAAAAGAATGCCAAATGGCTGTATTGGTGTGGATGTTATCGTTGGTTTCCCTGGAGAGACTGAAGAACATTTCTTAAATACCTATACATTTCTTACGGAATTAGACATTAGTTATTTGCATGTATTCCCTTATTCTGAACGAAATAATACTACAGCTAAAAAGATGGATGGCAAGGTGTCAAAAGCCGAGAAGATGGAGAGAGCTACGCGATTGCGTATTTTATCTGAAAAAAAGAAGCGCTATTTCTATGAAACTCAGCTAGGGAAATCCATGCAAGTTCTCTGGGAAGAGGAAAGACAAGGCGAACACATGCAAGGCTTTTCCGAAAACTACGTACGTTTTGAAGCCCCTTATGACCGTACTAAAGTAAATACCATTGAAATCCTGAATTTTGATCAAATTAACGAAAGTGGATTGGCCAACGCGACCTTAAAAGAGCATTTACAATAATCATAACGACCATTCACAGACATTTAACTTATTCTTGTTGTATAAAATCTCAAGATTTAAAAATTCATCCCTTTATTCGCATAAGCAATCGAGCCTAACTCCCAAAAGATAAAAGACAAAAAATGTATCCTACTTTATACGACGCGATATTAGATATTTTCGGCATCAGCATTCCAGCTTTCAAAATAGTTATGATGTTTGGATTTTGGGTGGCTGTAGCTTTTTTAGCAGCTAACTGGGTAATGACACTTGAGTTGAAACGCTACGAAAAAGAAGGTAAAATAAGTGCTAGAAAACTTCCAAAAGTTGCACCTAATCCAGTGATCGAATATATAAGTAATGGTGTAATAGGCTTCATATTTGGCTTTAAGTTAGTTTATCTCGCTTTCAATTTTTCAAAGCATGCTGGGAATCCGCAGGGATTTTTATTGTCGAGCGAAGGCTCTTGGCTTTTTGGTATTCTTCTGGCACTCGCATTTGTTGCCTATAAATTTTATGAGCTAAGAAATGAAAAGCCCATAGAAGACGGAGAAACGTATACGGTACATCCTTACATGTTAATGGGCAATTTAACATTAGTAGCCGCTATATCTGGCTTTACAGGTGCCAAGTTATTTCATCATTTGGAATACTTCAGTCAACTTGTGGACGACCCAATGGTTCTTTTTAGAGACCCTTTTAGTGGGTTAACTTACTTTGGAGGATTAATAGGTGGCGGCATTGGCGTATTGTGGTATGCTGGCAAAAATGGCATTAATTGGAAAAGTATGCTTGACGTAGGAGGACCTGCCATGATGCTTGGATATGGTATAGGAAGAATGGGTTGCCATATGAGTGGTGACGGAGACTGGGGAGTAGAAAATTTAGCTCCTAAACCGGGATGGCTGAATTGGTTACCAGATTGGGCTTGGTCCTACTCTTACCCGAATAACGTACACGGTCTAATTTTGGAAAATCCAGTTTGGCCCACTCCGCTTTACGAAGTAATTATGGCCTTGATTATCTTTGGGATTTTATGGTCGATACGCAAAAAATTTGTACCAGGAGTTTTGTTCTGCATCTATTTCATATTCGCAGGTATGGAGCGCTTTTTAATTGAAAAAATACGCGTTAATCCAGATCAATTTGATGGAGTGGCTTTTACCCAAGCAGAACTTATATCAATGACCATGATTGTTGCAGGCATTGCCGGAATTATATACTTCAGTAAAATCGCGAAGAATAAAAGCAACTAGCTAAGTAGTACGTTTTCATTACAACTTTTTCTGCAAAAGGCAGAAAACAATCTTATTTACGCTTCACTTACCCGTATCTTTTTCTTTTTAACCTTGGTGTTATTGGTTTTAGATAGTGCGATAGTCAATTGTGACCTGTGTATGCTCACAAACGTACAATCCAATTTTATTTCGATATGTCCTACTTCGTAGGGTTGCAAACCTGCTTGTTTTATAAACAAACCAGCTATATCTCCTTTTGAGATTTTATCCTTTTTACCCCCCGTTATAAATAGAGTACACCACTCTGATGGCTTCAATTCCTTCCCGCCAGCCAGTTGAGCTACTTCTAACTCCGGCATGTAGTCTGGCATTTCAGCATTTTTTCGAGTAAGCACATACGCCGTTCCTTCGCTATTCATACGTGCGGTTCTACCGTTTCGATGCGTAAATTCTTGCTCACGATGCGGTAATTCGTAGTGTATTATAAATTTAATTTCGGGTACATCTATGCCTCTGGCCGCAAGATCTGTAGCAAGGAGCAACTGATGCGTGCCATTTCTAAATTTTATCAAAGCCCGTTCTCTATCTTTTTGTTCAAGACCACCGTAAAACAATCCGTGAGATATTCCTCTTGCTTCCAAAAAATCACTTATCCCATTAATGGTATCTTTATAGTTACAAAAAATAATTCCAGGTTTATTCCCGATGGATTTTAAACTGTCTGCCAAACCTTTTAACAAGTCGTCTCCTACTATTATTTGTTTAACCGATAATTTGGGAACTTCATTCTGCAAATAATTAATTCGGGCAGGCTTAACAAGCCCTACAAATGCAGGCACATTTATTTCTTGAGTTGCGCTAGTTAATACCTTTTTTTTCAGATTAGGCAACGCATCTAGGACTTCAATCATTTCGCTTTCAAATCCTATTTCTAAAGACTTATCAAACTCGTCAAGTACTAACATATTAATAAATGAAGTATCAAAAGCGTCACGGCGTAAGTGATCTGCAATACGACCGGGAGTGCCAACTAGAATAGCTGGACGAGTTTCGAAATCTCTTCGATCCTGTGATCCGCTTCGGCCGCCGTATACTACGTTTGTTTTATAACCCGTTCCCATGTCGCGCAACACTTGTTCTATTTGAATAGCTAGTTCCCTAGTAGGAGCGATAATTAACGCCTGTATTTCTTCTATTTCAGGAGACAATGATGCAATTAATGGCATTAAAAAAGCTACTGTTTTGCCCGTTCCCGTTGGTGACAAAAGTATGGTCCCTTCGTTTTGTGCTATTACAGACAATGCTTCTTCTTGCATAGGATTTAGCTGCTCAATGCCTAATTTAGCTAGTATTTCTGAAGGTGATTTGATAACTGACGCCATGATTTTTTAGTGAAAAATTAGCCATTTGATGGCGGGCTCAAAGTTATTCAAATAATATAGCCATAAAGTAACAGTTTAATCCCCGCTAGAGATAGTTGCTAATTGATTTCTTAAGGGATTAGAAAACATTAAATAACGTCTAATTATCTATGAACATTCTTGTACAATAATCGTTTTTTATCTTGAATGCACATTACTCCGCAAAGCCTAAGCGAAATGAATAGAATCGATAGGCTAAATCTAATAAATTCACTATCAGGCATTAAACCAGCAAACTTAATAGGCACCGTAAATGAAAAAGGGACAGAAAACCTAGCTATATTCAGTTCTGTTGTGCATTTGGGCAGCAATCCTGCTTTATTTGGTTTTATACTTCGTCCTAGAGGTGAAGTACGTCGTCATACCCACGAAAATATCTTAAGTACCGAAGTGTACACTATCAATTTCGTACATACTTCATTTGTTAAGCAGGCACATTTCACTTCCATAAAAGCCAAAAGTAACGAAAGCGAATTTGCTCTGAGTGGTTTAACGACGGAATATATTGAGCACTTTCGGGCACCATTTGTACAAGAGAGTAAGGTTAAACTTGGGATGAAGTTCCTTGAAGAAATTCCCATAAAAGCAAATGGCACCAGTTTAATCATTGGTCAGGTTGAGCATATTCTTATTCCCGACCACGTTGTTTTAAATGGAGGCCATATTGACTTAGGAGCACTTGAAATTGCGGGAATTAGCGGTCTAAATACCTATTATTCACTAACTAAAATCGCTCACTTACCTTATGTTAGAGATGAGTATAACCTAACCGATTTACACTAGAAAATATAATTTACAAAAACCAATGGACAAGATAGAACACATCGAAAACGAGATTTCTGCTCTGAGAAATCAATTACAAAATCATGTACTTTATAAAAATTTAAAAACCATCGATGATGTAAAGATCTTTATGGAGAATCACGTTTTTGCCGTATGGGATTTTATGTCATTGTTAAAATCACTTCAGGCAAAACTAACAAATGTAAGTACTCCCTGGACGCCCTCTAAAAACCCAAAACTCGCGCGTTTTATTAACGAAATAGTGCACGGAGAAGAAAGTGACCTGAACGAGTTAGGCGAGCCCAACAGTCATTTTGAAATGTATTTGGACGCGATGGAGCAGTTTAAAGCTAACTCAAATGAGATTACAAAACTTATTACGTTTATAGAAGAAGGAAAATCTGTAGATTTCGCATTGAGTCACATTTCCATTGACGAACGTGTTGCAGATTTTGTACGATATTCCTTTTCTGTAATTGAAACTGGAAAACCGCATTTAGTAGCATCAGCATTTACCTTTGGACGAGAAGATGTGATTCCAGATATGTTTATCGAAATTCTTAAAAACGCTGATTCCGAGAATAAACAGTACACTAAATTGAATTACTACCTGCAGCGGCATATAGATTTAGATGGCGATGAGCATGGACCTTTATCACTGCAAATGATAAGCGCATTGTGCGAAGAAGATGACCTAAAATGGAGTGAAACATTAGAAGTTGCTAAAGAATCTTTACAAAAAAGAGTTGCACTTTGGGATGCCATTGATGAGCTTATTACTCAAAGTACATCTCGAAATCTAGCATAAAAATGCAACGAAGGATTACATAAGAGCAAACGTCTAAATATTCTGGTAACAATAAAGTTACAATAGATTAATTTCGTAAGCTTAACATAATCCTAACAATTGCAATCTAGTGATCTAGACATATTTGAATCCATTGGCCTTTTACAAATGGATACTGTTTCACTTATGAAAAGAGTGGACACTAAATTTGTGGTGAATCAAATTACGTTACCTGCAATCCTAGAATCTTTATATACCAATTACCAAATACTGGAGATAAATGGTACTCGAATGATGACCTATGATTCTACTTATTTTGACACCAAGGATACCCAATTATATCTCGCACACCACAACAAAAGGGCAAATCGTGCAAAGGTTAGAGTTAGAACCTATGTAGAATCAAATCTTTCCTATCTAGAAGTAAAACTTAAAGATAACGCAGGAATAACCAGCAAAAAAAGAATACGAGTAGCACACCCTACCGCGCTACTCGATGCTGAAAAACTAGATTTTATTCAACAGTGCACCGCACAAAAATGGGAATTAAGTCCCTCATTAACCAACCGATTCAATCGTTTCACATTAGTGAATATGCGTCAAAAAGAGCGTGTAACGTTTGACTTGAATTTGGCTTATAATGGAACTACTTTCCATCGTAACTTGGCAATAATTGAGTTAAAACAAGAAAAATTAAATCGCGCTTCACCACTTTACAACGTTCTCAAAAACGCGGCTATTCAGCCCTACACTATTAGTAAATATTGCACAGGCATGGCGCTCCTATATCCTGAGTTGAAACAAAATTATTTTAAACATAAACTTTTAACCTTAACTAAAATCACTTCTTAAATGACTGAATTTTTAAGTATCCCATTATTCGACGACGACTTCTATAAAATGATGTTTCGTTTTTTGTTGAATATTGCTTTTTTAACACTCATCATTCGATGGCTCTATTACGGCGCAACAAAACGCAAAGACTATCTTTTCACCTATTATATGATTGGAATTATTGTATTCCTTTTATGCTTCACGCTCAAAAAATACGAACTAGACATTGGAATGGCGCTAGGACTTTTTGCTATTTTTGGAATTATTAGGTACCGTACAGATGCTGTGCCCATAAAGGAAATGACATACCTCTTTGTAGTAATTGGGGTATCCGTGGTTAACTCTTTAGCTAACCAAAAAATGAGTTACGCAGAAATACTTGCGGCCAACTCACTAGTGATAATCGCGTTATTTACTATTGAACGCCTATGGTTTACGCGAAATGTGAGTGTCAAAATCATTCAATATGAAAAAATAGAAAATATTAAGCCTGAGAACGCTGCCATACTAAGACAAGATTTAGAGACCAGAACAGGGCTAAAAATCGAGAATATTAAGGTCGGAGATATTGACTTCTTAAAAGATGCTGCAACTATTACGATTACTCACTACAACTAAAAGAATGTCCAATAACTTTAAACTTTTGTGTACTACAGCTCTATTATTCTTAGGAATAAAATCCGTATTTGCACAAAGTGGTACTTATTATACTATTCGAGATTTGGAGGCTTGGAGTTCTGCACAAGTGAAATATAAAGTCAATAAAAAATTAGACTTTGCGTTTGAAGAACAGCTTAGGCTTAAAGACAACGCGACTAATGTCGATCAATATTTCTCAGAGCTAACAGTTAACTATAATTTGAGTAAAAAAATAAACCTCGGTGTTGGCACAAGATACGTAAAAGTAAATGACAATGTGGGCAAAAAACAAGGTTATGAAACTCATTATAGATGGAATGCGGACGTGGGCTATAATCATGAGATTAATAAGCTCGATTTAAAATATAGACTTAGCTATCAGTCAAGAAACGACCGTTACGTAAGTGCTGCAGACGGGGATAATATACGTAATACCCTAAGATTCAAAATTAGCTCTGGTTATAATATCAAAAACTGGAAATTCGATCCAAAATTATCTGCAGAGTTTTTTAATGTGCTCAATAATAACGAAGGATTAAACCGCGTGCGATACACTTTAGGTACAGATTATAATTTTAAAAACGCAGGAGAGTTGGGCGCGTACTTTAGGATGGAAAAAGAATTAACAGGCGTATTTCGCAAAACCATCAACATTATGGGGATTCAATATATATACACCATTAAAGCAAAAAAAATATGACAGCAAAAACATTGAAGTTTTTAGCAATTCTCTTCTTAGGAATTTCTTTTTTTTCATGTAAAAAAGTAATTTTTGTGCCTGATAAAGAAGCTCTTATAGATTCTACAGGCGTAGGATCAGAAACGCACGATAACGGTTTCCCTGCCAAATATGATGTGGTTTTTGATAACAGCAAAGTACACAGAATTGAAATTGTATTTACCCCCGAAGAATGGACAGCAATGCAGGCAGACTTAAAAGTGAAGACAGCAGGAGGCGGCGGCCCTGGAGGTACATTTAATACTGAAAACCCTATTTATTTCCCGGCAGACATTTATTATAACAACTTAGTATGGAAAGATGTAGGAGTGCGTTACAAAGGTAATTCCTCACTTAAAGCCAATAGTGAGAAACTTCCACTAAGGTTTAATTTTGATGAATTTGAGAATGTAAATCCCGCGATTAAGGATCAACGCTTCTACGGATTTAAAGAACTATCCATGAGTAGTAATTACAACGATCCGTCTGTCATGAGAGAGCATGTAGCTGACGAGTTATTTCGAGATTTTGGTGTTCCTGCAGTAAGAACTGTTTACTATGAAGTATATATCAATAAAGGGAACGGTCCTGAATATTACGGGGTGTACACCATGTGCGAAATCATATCTGACACCTTTCTTAAATCGTATTTTGGCACTAAAACTGGAAATTGTTATAAACCAGACGGAGCAGGAGCCGCTTTTGCTCAAACAGGATTTAATTTAGATCATTTTGAATTAAAAACCAATGAGGTACAAAACGATAAATCTGACGTGCAAAAAATGTTTAACTACCTTCATGCAAATACCAGAACAACCAATCCTGCACAATGGAAATCAGATTTAGAATCAATTTTTGATGTGGATGGTTTCTTAAAATATCTAGCCGTAAATACGACGATACAAAACTGGGACACCTACGGACGAATGACACACAACTACTACTTGTATAATGACCCAACAATGGGTAAGTTAAGATGGATAGTTTGGGATAATAATGAAGCATTTCAATCTGGTAAAATGGGCGGCGCTCTTCCATTTGATATGAGTGGTGTTGGGACTAATTGGCCACTGATTAGTTACATAATCGCTGATGCTGGCTATCTTAAAAGATATAAAGAATACATCAAATCTTTTGTGGAAACCACCTATTCGACCAACAGAATGACTGGTATTTTTGATAGTAACGTAAGCTTACTTCAGAGTTCTGTTAATGCAGAACGTACAGGATTTTCTTATGTCAATGGCCAGTTTAACAGTGCTGTTAGTACCTTAAAAACCCACAATAGCAGTAGAGTATCTGCCGCTAATTTATTCGTCCAATAAAGCGAAACCAATAAAGAATCCGCAAAATACAAAACACTTTTTTTTGTAAACTAATTAATCAGGAATACCATTGGTTAGGCTAAATTTGCCTGCCTAAAACTAGATACTCGGTGTTTTAGGTTTTTTTAAGATATCAATAGCAAATGCATAGAACACATACGTGCGGCGAGCTTCGCACCAATCATATCGGCACAATAGTCACCTTAAGTGGGAGGGTACAACGAAGAACAGACTTTGGAGCATTGACCTTCATTGATTTGCGCGATAGATATGGCATAACTCAACTTTCTTTCAACGAAGAGTATAATAAAGAGTTAAACGAAAAAGCCAGATCACTAGGACGTGAATTTGTAATAAAAGTACACGGCGAAGTAATTGAGCGTAGTAGTAAAAATGACAAAATACCTACCGGTCATATTGAAATAAAAGTAACTGATTTTGAAGTCCTTAATGCTTCATTAACCCCTCCCTTTACGATAGAAGATGACACAGACGTAGGTGAAGAAATACGCCTAAAATATCGCTACCTTGACTTACGCAGAAATGCGATACAAGACAAGCTTATTTTAAGAAGTAAGTTAAACAAAGCAGTTCGAGATTACCTTAATAATGCTGGGTTTATTGATGTTGAAACTCCCGTGCTTATCAAATCAACCCCTGAAGGAGCACGCGATTTTGTGGTGCCTAGCAGAATGAATGAAGGCCAATATTACGCCTTACCGCAAAGCCCTCAAACATTTAAACAACTGCTTATGGTAAGCGGATTGGATAAATACTATCAGATTGTAAAGTGCTTTAGAGACGAAGATTTTAGAGCAGATAGACAACCTGAGTTTACGCAAATAGATTGTGAAATGTCATTCGTAGAACGCGAAGACATATTAAGCACATTTGAAGGAATGATACGCGATGTGTTTCAAAGCGTAAAAGAGATAGACCTTGGTCAAATTCCCATACTTACCTATGATGACGCGATGAAACGTTTCGGAAGTGACAAACCAGACATGCGATTTGGGATGGAATTGGTAGACTTAGATGAAGTAGCTAAAGGAAATGGATTTAGCGTTTTTGATAATGCAGAGAGTATTGTAGCTATAAACGTGAAAGGTGGTAATACCTATACGCGCAAGGAACTAGATGCGTTTACGGATTGGGTTAAAAGACCTCAAATTGGAGCTCTAGGACTTATTTATTGTAGAGTAAATGAAGACGGCAGCCTAAAATCATCCGTCGATAAGTTCTTTGACGAAACCAAACTAAAGCTTTGGGCTGATCAATGCGCTTCTGAAGCTGGCGACTTAATTCTTGTGCTTAGTGGCAAAACAGATAAAGTGCGTAAGCAAATGAATGAACTTCGCCTACACGTTGGTGAATTACAAGGGCTAAGACCAAAAAACAAATTTGCAGCTTGTTGGGTAGTAGACTTCCCGTTAGTGGAGTACGACGAGGAAAGTGGCAAATGGCATGCAATGCATCACCCATTTACTTCTCCTATACCTGCGGATAGAGATAAAATGCAAACAGATCCAGGAGCGGTAAAAGCCAATGCTTACGACATGGCCATTAATGGTATGGAAGTAGGTGGCGGCAGTATTCGAATACACGACAAACAGTTACAAAAACGAATGTTTGACTTACTTGGATTTACAGAAGAAGAAGCTCAAGAGCAATTTGGTTTCTTAATGAATGCTTTTGAGTATGGAGCGCCACCACATGGCGGTATAGCTTTTGGTCTTGATAGACTTACAGCTATTCTTGCCGGCACAGATTCTATACGAGATGTAATTGCATTTCCTAAGAACAATATGGGTCGCGATATTATGATAGACGCTCCCGCACCGCTTAATGCTGATCAGAAAAAAGAGTTAGGGATGTAAAAGATTAATCTAAACGATTAGCCTTAAACATACCTTCCTGATATATACTATAGCATTCTGCTATTACAGGCAACATTTTTTCACGTTGCACTTCATCTGTTTCGTTATTAATAAGTAGATACTCTGCTTTAGTAAAATGCTTCATCAATGTGTCTGATGTACATGAGCAATAATCCTCGCTTAACAAGGGAAATCTCACGGCATATCCACCTAAATCATCCAAGCAAGAAGAAGTTAGTTTAGCGCGATCTTCTTCTTCCCAAGACACCCTATTTGCTATTAATCGAGTAACAATAAGAATTAGCACCAACGCTATCACTCCTATCGCTATATACTTTTGCCACTTATTCGTCATCGCCTTATTTTTGTGCAATATTATTCTATAAAAGTCAAATAAAATACCTTGTTTTGATGAATAAAATAACGACTTATATGCACGTGATAGCCGAAAATCCTGACCATTATGTCACACAAATCCCAGAAGATCGCCAAGCGGTTTTCAATGATTTACGGAAAGCTATATTAGACAACATGCCTACAGAACTAGAAGAATGTATGAGTTATGGAATGCTCGGATATGTAGTACCTAAAAGCGTATATCCTGCTGGCTATCACTGTTCCCCAGAACTTCCGCTTCCTTTTGTGAGCCTTGCTTCGCAGAAAAACTTTATTGCATTTTATCACATGGGGATGTATGCAAATACAGAACTATACAATTGGTTTATTACGGAATATGCCAAGCGGTGTAAATACAAAATTGATATGGGAAAAAGCTGTATCCGTTTTAAACGAATGAACGATATCCCCATAGATTTAGTGGGTGAACTAATGACTAAGTTAAGCGTGCAGGATTGGATATCCATGTACGAAACTGCGTTTGTTAAAAAGAAGTGATTAAGAGTTAGTCTCTCGTGCGCTAATCATCCAATTCATTCAAAAAATCCACTAATTTCTCCACGGCCTTCCCTCTGTGACTAAGAGTAGACTTCTCTGCCATTGTCATTTCGGCAAAGGTCTTGCTGTACCCTGCAGGCACAAAAATAGGATCGTAACCAAACCCCTGAGCTCCTGATCTAACATGTGTTATTTCACCCTCGCATATCCCTTCAAACAGATATTCCTTCCCTCCTAGAATAAGAGCAATTACGGTTTTAAATCTTGCTTTTCGATTAGCTTGATTTGTCAAATTTTTAAGCAATAAGTCCATATTAGCTTCACTGTCACGTTGCTCTCCAGCATACCTTGCAGAATATACACCAGGCGCCCCATTCAACTCTTCTACTTCAAGTCCTGTATCATCCGAAAAACACGTTGAGTTTGTTTTCTCATATACCTGCCTAGCTTTTTGCAGCGCATTTTGACCCAATGTATCCCCTGTTTCTAATAGCTCTTCGGGAAATATTAGAGGATTTAGGCCTAGTATTTCTAAGTGAGGTAACTTATTCTGTATTTCCGCAATCTTATTTTTATTTTGCGATGCAAAAATGATTTTCATGGACCACAAAGTAAGTGAATCATTAGGTTAAACAATGAATTATAACTTGAGAAACAATCAAGGCATGTAGAATATATTCTAGTTAATTTACCCATCTTTGCTTCGTCATCGAACCAAGCACTCACATATCTACCGCGCCACTTGCCGAACGCATACGCCCTAAAACCTTGGACGACGTGGTAGGGCAGCAACATATTATTGGCCCTGGAAAGCCATTAAGACGTGCGTTAGACAATGGAGCTATGTACTCCTGTATTTTTTGGGGACCACCAGGCGTAGGAAAAACTACGTTGGCACAAATTTTTTCTTATACCATCAAGACTCCTTTTTTTCAACTTAGTGCTATAAACGCCGGGGTTAAAGATGTACGTGAAGTCATCGAAAAAGCACAAAAAACCAAGTTTATGGGTAGTGGCGGTAGCGCCATTTTATTTATTGATGAAATCCATCGTTTTAATAAAGGTCAGCAAGATGCATTATTAGGTGCAGTAGAGCAAGGTATAATAACCTTAATTGGAGCTACCACAGAAAATCCAAGCTTTGAAATAAATTCTGCGTTACTCTCTCGTTGTGAAGTATTTGTGTTAGAATCACTTAAACTGGATGATTTAAAACAATTAGTACTAAATGCATGCAAAACAGATGTGCAACTCCTTCAGAAAAACATAACCATAAAGGATTGGGAAGGGTTAGTTGCCATAAGTGGAGGAGATGGTCGTAAACTATTAAATGCCCTTGAAATAATTGTAAATTTTAAAGGTGGAAAACAAATTACGATAACCAACACGTTGGTGGAAGAAGCCGTGCAAAAAAAATTAGCCCTGTTCGATAAGGGTGGCGAGCAGCATTACGATATTATTTCAGCATTTATTAAATCTATACGAGGAAGCGATCCAAATGCAGCGGTATATTACTTAGCTAGAATGATAGAAGGCGGGCAAGACCCAAAATTTATTGCACGCCGACTCATTATCTCCGCAAGCGAAGATATTGGAATGGCAAATCCCAACGCCTTATTGCTTGCCAATGCTGGATTTGATGCTGTAACTAATATTGGTTATCCCGAATGCAGAATAGTGCTTTCGCAACTCACAATATACCTTGCGACGAGCCCTAAAAGTAACGCTAGCTATATGGCCATTAACAAGGCTCAATCTCATGTTAAACAGACAGGGGACTTGCCGATACCGCTCAGCTTACGAAATGCACCTACTAAACTAATGAAAGAATTAGATTACGGGAAAGGATATAAATATGCTCACGATTACCCTAACAACTTTGCTCAACAAGAATTTCTACCCAGTGAAATCTCGAACTCGCTTTATTACGAACCTGGAGACAATCCTCCAGAGCAAAAAATAAAAGAAAGACTGAAGTCTCTTTGGAATGACAAATACGGTTATTAGTTGTATTAGTCTAGCAAATTAATTAGGACTGAGATTAATCTAATAGTTTAAGCTCGATACGTTCTATCTTTTGCTTACTCGCTTCTACTATTTTTATTTCAAAATTATCAATAACGAATATTTCACCTGCGCTTGGAATCTCTTC
>CAMDCQ010000021.1 GCA_945890595.1 Chitinophaga pinensis | reverse complement strand
ATAAGAGCAAGCTTTGCAAAATCAGAACTTTGAACCGTAAGTCCACCGGGTATTGATACCCATCTGCGTGCCTCGTTTATCTCAATTCCAAAAAGAAGGGTATACACTAAAAGTGGCACTGCTAAATACAACATAATCTGGCCAATACGAGAGTAATATTGAATATTTATCAAATGTGTAAGCCACATTGTAGCTAAACCAAAACCTAACAGTAATACGTGCTTTATTAGGTAATACTCTGTATCTCCACCTCGATCTTTGTATGCCAAAGTCCCCGTAGATGAATATACGGCCATAACCCCAATAACAGAGAGTGCCAAAACGACAAACCAAATTATAGGATCACCCTTTAAATATTTACCAAAAAGCTCTTTCACTCGGTAGTTTATAAACTTCTAACTGCTCTTTTAAATTGATTGCCTCTATCTTGATAATTTTCAAATAAATCAAAAGATGCACATGCAGGTGAAAGAAGAACCGTTTCCCCTTTTTCACCTAGATTATAGGCAATCTGAACTGCTTCATCAGCAGAACTCGCGTTAATCATCATGTCTACATCTTTCCGAAACGCTTGATGTAGCTTCATATTATTTGCTCCAAGACATACGATTATTCTCACTTTTGCTCTAACCAACGGGCTAAGAGACTCATAATCATTTCCTTTATCAACACCTCCCGCAATCCAAATGATAGGGTCTTCAACGCTTTCAAGCGCATACCAAGCTGCATTTACGTTAGTTGCTTTACTATCGTTTATGAAGTTAATTCCTTTCACCTTAGCTACGTACTCTAATCTGTGCTCTACATTTTTAAAATCAGAAAGACTTTCTCTAATACTTTCTTTTCGAATAAGCAACGAATTGGCAATGATAGACGCTGCCATAGAGTTATATGTATTGTGCTTTCCTGCGATAGTTAATTGATTTACGGCCATGTTAAATTCGGTTTTTGGTTTGTTAAGTTTTACGTTAATTTGATTATCTGACACCCAAGCTCCTTCGTCCAAAGGACCACCATTGTAGGTGAACGGAATGAGCTGAGCCTCGGTAATATGATTTTTGAGTTGGTTGTTGATCACTTCATCATCGGCACAGTAAATAAATCGCTGTGCAGATGTTTGGTGATTATTTATTCTAAATTTGGAATCTATGTATTCTTGAAAAGACTCATATCTGTCTAAGTGATCTGGAGTAATGTTTAGCAATACTGCATAATCCAATCGAACGGTATGCATGCCATCAAGCTGAAAACTACTCAGTTCAAGCACATAGTATTCATGATTTTCTTCAGCAACTTGCTTTGCAAAACTGTGCCCTACGTTACCAGCTAAACCTACTTTAAGACCCGCTTTTTGTAGTAAGTGGTGAGTAAGCAGCGTGGTGGTAGTTTTGCCATTGGTACCTGTAATTCCGATAAGAACCGCGTTGGTATAGGCAGCTGCAAATTCAATCTCGCCTACTATTTCTATTTTTTGTGCAATTGCTTGTTTTAAAACCGGAATATTTTCTGCAATCCCTGGGCTTTTCACAATCTTAACAGAAGAAAGAATCTTCTCAACATCATGACCACCTTCTTCGTAGGCTATTCCGTATTTCTCGAGTTCTTCTTTGTAGTGAGATTTAATTTGACCATAGTCAGATACCCAGACATCAAATCCTTCTTTTTGAGCTAAGATCGCCGACCCAACGCCGCTTTCTCCTGCACCTAATATGGAAATAAGTTTACTCACGTTTATCTTAATTTAAAAGTGATAATGGTAAAAATGGCTAGCATAATGCCTACGATCCAAAATCGCGTTACTATTTTAGGCTCGGCATAACCAAGTTTTTGATAATGGTGGTGCAACGGAGACATTAAAAAAACACGTCTTCCCTCGCCATATTTCTTTTTAGTGTACTTAAAATAACTTACCTGAATCATGACACTAAGGTTCTCTGCCAAAAAAATACCGCAGAGTATAGGCAAGACTAATTCCTTACGAATCATAAGAGCCAATACCGCTATAACTCCACCCAGAGCAAGACTACCTGTATCTCCCATAAATACTTGAGCAGGGAAACTGTTGTACCAAAGGAATCCAATACAAGCACCGGCAAACGCCGCCGCAAAAATCACCAACTCTCCTTGGTTAGGGATAAACATAATTCCCAGATAGTCAGAAAAAATAAGATTTCCACTTATAAAAGCCAGCACCGCCAAGGTAATACCAATTATTGCTGAGCTACCTGCGGCAAGACCGTCTATACCATCGGTAAGATTTGCCCCGTTAGATACCGCAGTTATAATGAAAATCGCTACTAACATATACACCACCCAAGCCCATTTATTAGCACCTTCGTCATCCATCCAAAACAATAGTTTCGAATAGTCTATTTGATGTGTTTTCAAAAAGGGAAGTGTTGTGGTTGTACTTTTTACATCTTGAAAATACATCAACTGTCCATTAATCTCTTTTACTTCTGTTCCCACTGGAGCCTCACTTACTGTGTCGATTTTATATTGCTCACGTACAACTACATTATCATTAAAATGTAGCACTAAGGCCACAATAACTCCAAGTCCGATTTGTCCAATTACCTTAAACTTGCCTGCTAATCCTGCTTTATCTTTTTTGTATATTTTGATGTAATCATCTACAAAACCAATCACACCCAACCAAATGGTGCTAAAAATCATCAGCAACACGTACACATTATTGAGTTTTGCAAAAAGGATTGTTGGGATAAGAATTGCAGCTAAAATGATTAACCCTCCCATCGTTGGCGTACCTTTCTTTGACTCTTCGCCATCCAAGCCGAGTGTTCTGATCGTTTCGGCTGCTTGAAGATTTCTCAGTTTTTCAATTAAACTTTTGCCAAAAAGCAATGAGATAACTAACGAAATAATAACTGCCATAGCTGCTCTAAATGAGATATACTGAAATACCCCAGCCCCTGGTATATTGTAATTTTGTTGCAGATAATCGAATAAATGATACAGCATTAGTCTTTTATTAATTTTAAGTTCTTGGTAATAATCTCTTTATCGTCAAAAGGGTGTTTAATCCCATTTATATCTTGATATGTCTCGTGCCCTTTTCCCGCTACGAGTATTACATCGCCTGCGTTACTGAGGCTTATAGCCGTTTTTATAGCCTCTTCTCTATTTACTATTTTGAGTACTTTTTTGAAATACTGAGGTTCAACACCAAGCATCATTTCTTCGATAATGGCATTTGCATCTTCAGAGCGAGGATTGTCTGATGTAAGAATAACTTTATCACTCGCTATGCAAGCTATCCGAGCCATTACAGGACGTTTCTCTCTATCTCTTTCTCCACCGCACCCTATTACCGTAATTAATTGCTCATTTTTGGTGCGGATAGCATTTATCGTATCTACCACATTTTGAAGTGCGTCTGGTGTATGGGCATAATCCACTATAGCCGTAACTCCTCCTTCGTGAATACTCTGAAAACGGCCATCTACACTGTTAATTGCACTTAACGCAGTTACAATATCCAAATGTTCTTTACCCAATAAAAATGCAACAGAATAAACGGCTAATACATTGTATGCATTAAAATCACCTACTAATCTTAGCCACACTTCAGATCCGTTAATATCCAAAAGCATTCCGTTAAAATCACTTTCTATAACCTTCGTTTTAAAATCTGAAACCGACTTTAAACTATATGTATATTTGGTAGCTTTGGTATTTTGCATCATAACCAAGCCGTTTTTATCGTCCTTATTTGCTAGTGCAAATGCATGTAGTGATAACCCATCAAAAAGTTTTTTCTTGGTATATAAATAGTCTTTGAAATCAGTATGGTAATCCAAGTGATCATGAGTTATATTGGTAAAAACCGCACCATCAAATTCAAGGCCAGCTGTTCTTTGTTGATGCAATGCGTGTGAACTAACTTCCATAAAAGCATATTCGCAACCAGCATCTACCATCTCTGCCAGTAATTCATTTATACGAACGCTATTTGGAGTGGTATGTGTGGAGGCATAATCTGCACCATTGATACTATATTTAATGGTAGAAAGTAAGCCACTTTTATGACCTAAATTCATAAAGCACTCATATAGCATAGTAGCAATAGAGGTCTTTCCATTGGTCCCAGTTACTCCTATAAGCTTAAGGTTATGACTTGGATTCTCGTAAAATTCGGAAGCTAAATGACCCAGTGCCTCCGCAGCATCCGCCACTTCAATAACGGTTATTCCTTCTTGCGCTTCTAAAGGTTGCTCGCACAAAATCACCGTTGCTCCTAAAGAAATGGCCTTGGTTATGAACAAGTGACCATCTGTACTTACTCCTTTTATCGCTGCGAATACAAAATCCGCCTTTACCACTCTTGAGTCTAGAGTTAGACCCGCAATATTTACGTCGACGTTTCCAACTACCGAAATTGGCTTAATTGCCAGTAATAGATCGCTTAATATTCTCATTTTAGTTGGATTGTTACACGTTGATTTTTATAAACTCTCGTTCCCGGATTGGGGCTTTGCTCTACTACCGCACCATAACCAGATATTACTGGTTTTAAACCCTGCATTTCCAATAAGTACATAGCGTCTCTTGCTCCAAGTCCTCTTACATTCGGCATTAAGCCAGAGGTTACGACCACATTTCTTGCAGTTCCTTTTGCAGCATCAAGTCTTACCACTTCACCATTCACCTCTTCTTTCAATGAAACATTCAGGTACTTACTAAGAATTGTAAAGTCTGAGTAGTAACCTCCTGTGTAAGTAGGAGCGTGTTTTTTGCTTGCATCAACATCTCGCTTAACGCTAATGGTATATATTTTCTCAGCTATTTCAGCAAAAACAGGTGCCGCTACATAGGATGCATAGAATATTCCATTACTAGGCCTATTGATCATTACATATACACTGTAAGCTGGTTTGTCTGCAGGAAAATGACCTACGAAACTGGCATTGTACAATTTAGTTTTTTGATAGGCTCCAGCACTTGCTATTTGTGCCGTACCCGTTTTTCCGCCCAACGCAACCACCTTAGATCGTACATTACTGGCTGAACCTTCAGTAAATACTGCCGCTGTTAATTTCTTGATTTTGTCCGAAGTTTCCTTCGAGCACACGGTCACTTCCTTTACTTTTTTATTGTTATTTTTTATGACCAACCCTGCATCGGTGACCTCATTTACCAATCGGGGTTTAATCATTTTACCGTCGTTAATAATACCATTATAGGCCGTAAGCAATTGAAGGGGTGTATGTTGATTTTCATAGCCAATTGCCAACCATGGGAGTGTAATATTAGACCATGAACTATTGCTTGGATGGTTCAAAAAAGGCTTGGGTTCTCCCAAAATTTCTATTCCCGTTTTCTTATCTAAATCTAATGTTTTAAGATGAGCCAAATATTTGCTTGGATTCTTATGGTAATTATCAAAAATAATAGAAGAGAATGCCACATTACTAGATCTTGCAAATGCTTGCTTAAAACTCATTTTTTCAAAGAGTCCTTTATCAGAGTCTCGCATAGGTTTACCAAAATAATCTCGCTCACCATTCCGAATATTTATACTGTCATCAAGGTCAATTAACTCGTCCTCAAAAGCAGCCATCGCAGAAAATACTTTCCAAACACTACCTGGCTCATAACTCTCACCTATGGCACTATTATACTGTTCTATAAATTCTCCTGTTGGGGTTACGTGTAAGTTTGATATCGCTTTTATCTTACCCGTTGCTACTTCCATAACGATTACACTCCCGTGATCCGCACCGTGTCTTTTCAGTGCTTTTTCAAGTGAGCGTTGAGTTATTTCTTGAAAATCAATATTTATGGTAGTATGTACATCTCTACCATTTTGAGGCTCAAGAAGATTTTCGTCATTTACCGGTCTGTAGCCACCTGAAATCCTCTGAACAATACGTTTGCCTTTAACTCCACCAAGATCGTTATTATAAGCCCGCTCTAAGCCAACACCTGGATTGTCAATTGTGCTATAGCCAACGGTCCTATAGGCTAATTGTCCTGCTGGTTTTACCCGTTTTGTGGTGAGTTCTGAAAGGTATCCTCCTTTATATCTTCCTTTACTAAACAAAGGCAATTGCTTTAGCATTTTTTGCTCAGCATAGGTAACTCTTCTTCGAATCAGCGTATACCTATTTTTATCTCTACGTGCTCTTAAAAGCATGGTACGATAGAATGACGCTGTGTTGTCTGGAAAAACCTCAGAAAGGCCAATTGCCAACTGATCTACATACATTTTAAATGTATCGGCACTTGGTACTGTTGCATCCCAGCGTATCTCATAAATAGGCATAGACGTAGACAGTAAACTTCCATCGTCAGAATAAATATTACCCCGAGCAGCCGAAATATCTTGCTGATGAATGGTAATACTATCGGAAAGACTTAGCCATTTTTCACCTTCGAGCACCTGCACTTTGAACATTTGAAAAAGAATAAGACCAGCAAAAACAACTACCGCTCCCATACCAAATACCACACGCCACAATATGTCTCGCTTAATATTGGTCATTTTGCATTAGGGATTATGTTTATAGGTCTATTCGGCTCTTTCACTCCTCGACCAGACAACCTTTCTTCGAGATTTGCGCGCGATCTATTTTTCATGATCTGCGATTTTAAAATGATATTTTCAGCACGTAACTCAATAAGATTTTTCTTAGCCGACTCAATATCGCGCACAAAATTATCTGTACGATGTGTTAGATATATATACAGCAGAGTTAAGGCAAACAAGAAGCCTAGGTAGTAAATCCATTCGGCCGTAAGGGTAATTTCTTTATTCGAAGTGGATTTTTTAGTAGCAGCCATTAGATTTTTTCCGCTATTCGTAATTTGGCACTTCTAGCTCTAGTATTGAGCCCTATTTCATCACTCGTAGCCACCACTGGCTTTTTATTCAACGCTTTGTATACTTGAGGCAAATTGCCAAAATGATCCGTAACTCGATCTCCGGCAACGTTACCCGTTTGTATCAAATTTTTTACAATACGATCCTCCAATGAATGGTAAGACATTACCACCAATCGACCTTCAGGCTTAAGCAACCTTGTAGCTTGCTCAAGCATTTGCTCTAAGGTTCTTATCTCAGCATTTACTTCAATACGAACCGCCTGATATATCTTAGCTAGCGTTTTATTTTTAGTTTTATCATTCAAAAACTTAGAAACCGCAACCTCCAAGTCTTCCGTTGTAATTATTTCCTTTACTCCTCTATAATCAACAATCGCATTCGCTAACATAGACGCCTTATCCAGTTCACCATAACTACGTAAAACCTTGGCAAGCTTTGGCTGATCATAGGTGTTTAATACTTGTTTGGCTGAAATCTCAGATTCTGTATTCATACGCATATCCAAATCAGACTCACCAAAACGGAAAGAAAAACCTCTACTACGTTCATCCAAATGATGAGAACTCACACCTAAATCTGCCAAAAGACCATCCAACTGACCCACATTATGATACGAACAAAAATTTTCTAAGTATCTAAAATTAGCTTCGCAAAAAAGAAGGCGTTTGTCTTTTATTGTGTTTTGTAAAGCATCGGCATCTTGATCAAAAACAATTAAGGTACCGTCTTCATCTAATGCATCTAGTATTGCTTGCGAATGACCGCCACCTCCATAAGTTACATCTACATACGTCCCCTTAGGACGTATGTTTAAGCCTTCTAAACACTCTTTAAGCATAACAGGAATGTGGTATTTACTCATTATCACCTCCACTTCCATTAGCTCCAGACGCACCTAAAACATCTTCAGCAAGATCCGCAAAATCATCCGCATCAATTTCCATCATTTGCTCGTACAAGTGCTTACTCCAGATTTCTATCCTATTGCCATACGCATAAAAAATCGCTTCATTTTTAATTTCCGCGTATTCGCACAACTTCTTAGGTACCAGTAATCTTGACGCAGTGTCTAGCTGCACTTCTGTAGCTCCATTACTAAATTGGCGAACAAAAAGACGATGTTTTTTATTAAAGTGATTTAAAGACGAAAGATTGGTTAATTCTAAATCCCAATCTGCTCGAGTATAAAGAGTTAAGCATTTTTCAAAACCACGATTAACCACCATTTTGCTTACTGCATCAGGAGGCAACTGCTTCTTCAAGCCAGCAGGAAGCACCACCCGACCTTTATCGTCCAGTTTTGCTTCAAATTCTCCTATATACAGCGGTTTTTCCAATGCTTATATTTCTTCGAACAAAAGTATACCGAAAAATCCCACTTTCTCCCACTATCTCCCACAAATTTGACATAAGTATTCCACAATTAGTGTTATTAATTTGATTATGAGTATGTTAAGTTGTGGTAGGAATTCCCATAAATTGATATAATTAGCGTTTATGGACGCTTAAAACCAGTGATTTTAGGTTATGTGGGGAGAAAGTGGGGCAAAATGAGATTCCCTCATTTTTCATAGAACACAGACTAGAATGAAGTATTTTAAACAAAAAAAGGCGAGCCATATGGCTCGCCTTTCAGTTCTAAGAATATTAATTTTATCTAATATCTGTAAAATTACTTGAAAGCAGTTTTACAGACAGACCTAAAAAAGAACTGCGTTTCTACTCCATTTGGAGCGTCAGCATTTCTTTTCATCAGTCCTTATCAGATGTTAACGATCGTTGCTTCGTCTATCGTCACGACCTCTTCCGCCGCCACGATTATCTCGTCCGCCGCCTCTGCGATCATCTCTTCCGCCTCTATCACCTTCGCGTTTTTCTCTTGGAGGTCTTTCAATATAGCCTTCTGGTTTCTCAGTCAATACTTTCATAGAAAGTTTCATTTTACCGCTTCTCTCGTCTATTTCTAGCAACTTCACAGTAACCTCTTGTCCTTCGGCAAGCGGAGCTTTATCCATGGTTTCTATGCGTTCCCAAGATATTTCTGAGATGTGAAGCAAGCCTTCTTTACCTGGCAATATCTGTACAAATGCACCAAAGTCCATTATCTTGGTAATCTTACCTGTGTATTCTGTTCCTGGCTCCGGATCAGTTATAATGCCCATAATCCAAGCTTTTGCAGCTTCTATTGGACCACTTCCTACTCCAGATATTTCTACATTACCAAAATCACCTTCTTCTTCAATGGTTACAATGGCTCCAGTCTCTCTTTGTATTTCCTGAATCACTTTACCTCCAGAACCGATTACTGCTCCAATTTTGTCTTTTGGAATTTGCATCATCTCTAGTTGCGGCGCATGATCTTTTAGGGTTTCATTTGGCTTAGCAATGGTTTTTTCCATTTCACGTAAAATATGCATTCTACCTTCTTTGGCTTGCAAAAGTGCTTCTTCTAATACATCATAAGAAAGACCTTCTACCTTCATATCCATTTGACAGGCATAGATACCGTTTTCATTACCCATTACTTTAAAATCCATATCTCCTAAGTGATCTTCATCACCCAAAATATCTGAAAGAATTGCATAACGACCATCTTTATCTGCTACCATACCCATGGCAATACCACTTAAACCTGATTTTACTTGAATACCCGCATCCATCATTGCCATACTACCAGCACAAACAGTAGCCATAGAGCTACTACCGTTACTTTCAAGTATATCAGATACAATACGAAGTGTATAAGGAAAATCATCCGGAAGCATTTTTTTCAAGCCTCTTTCTGCCAAGTTACCATGACCTATTTCTCTTCTACCTGGACCTCTATTTGGTCTAGCCTCTCCTACTGAGAATGAAGGGAAATTATAATGCAACATAAACTTGCTAAAGTATTTCTCCATAGCGTTGTCTATCATTTGCTGATCTAATTTAGAACCAAGAGTTACTGACGTAAGTGATTGTGTTTCACCTCTTGTAAATAAGGCAGAACCATGAGCAGAAGGTAAGAAATCAACCTCAGACCATATTTGTCTTACTTCATTCAATGCACGACCATCTAAACGATGCTTAAGATCAAGCATCATATTTCTAACCGCTTCTTTCTTAGACTTGCCCAGGTATCTTTTTACCATTGTAAGTGTTTCACCATCTGTATCTTCTGCCAATGACTCGATATACTCCTTGTCAATTGCTTTGAATTTTTCAGAACGTTCTTCCTTTACAGAAGGAACTTTTGCCGCATCATAGTATTTTTGATATGTAGCATCTATTACGGTAGTCTTAAGTTCATCGCTATTTGTCTCATGATTATAAACACGTGGAGCTTTACGGCCTCCCATTTGCTCACAAAGAGCAAGTTGTGCTTCACAATCTTTTTTGATGAATTGATGAGCAAACTTAAGTGCTTCTACCATTTCTTTTTCAGAGATACCATTCATTTCACCTTCCACCATATTGATGTCAGCTGCTGTTCCTGCCACCATAAGATCTACATCAGAATTTTCCATTTCTGAAGCAGTAGGGTTTATAACCCATTCGCCATTTATACGACCTACGCGTGGTGATGATACTGGTCCTTCAAAAGGAATATCGGTAATTGTTAAGGCAGCAGAAGCTGCAAGTGCAACCAATGCATCTGGTAAGACATCTACATCAGCAGACATCAATTGAATCATAACTTGCGTTTCCGCGTGATAATCATTCGGAAAAAGTGGACGAAGCGTTCTGTCTACAATTCTACATACCAAAATCTCAGCATTAGACAATCTTCCTTCTCTACGAAGAAAACCTCCCGGAATACGTCCACCTGCTGCGAATTTTTCTTGATAGTCAACAGACATAGGTAGAAAATCTACGCCGTCTCTTGCTTCTTTGTTTGAAACTACTGTTGCAAGTAACTTCATTTTGCCTTGGGTAAGTACGACAGCACCATGTGCCTGACGTGCCAATTTACCCGTTTCTAGTGTGACCTCTTTGCCATCACCGTAAGATAATTTTTGTGTAAATACGTTCATAATGTTGCGGTTTTTCCGCCAATGTTTTAAAAAATGTTTAATCGCTAGCCCAATGCCAACGGGTTATTATTTTTTGTTCTACATTGTTGAAATTAAAAGCTATGTATACCAGAGGTCTACATGCGAATAATTATTCGACTTTTGAAAACAAAAAGTATAGATGCACAAAAACATCGGCATTAGCCAATGTAGTTATACATGCTAGTTTCTCAACTATACGAACGGGACTTTTTTCCAGAAAGCTTGTTATTCCTGTGTAACACAGAAATACTAGGCCTATTACTTTCTGATGCCTAGTTGCTTGATAAGTTCACGGTAGTGAACAACATCTTTCTTAGCAATATAGTTTAAAAGAGCTCTTCTTTTACCTACTAGCTTAATAAGCGTAAGTTCTGTAGAGTAATCTTTTTTGTTAATTTTAAGGTGTCCAGTAAGGTGCGTAATTCTATGAGTGAATATCGCACCTTGTGCTTCCGCATGGCCAGTATTCTTAGCGTCTCCGCTGTACTGAGCTATTAATTCTGATTTTGTTTCTGCTGTTAAACGCATGTGTATTTGTAAATATTTCTATTTATAGGGCTGCAAATTTAATAATAATAATGAATTATGAATGTTAAATTCTTAAATATCTATTCTATTCGTTGTGCCAGTGAATGCTATTCTTATTTCAACTCCAGACAAGCCTTAATACCCTCCTGCCCATTTACGCACAAACCACTCCAAACTAAGTAAGGAGAGCAGCAACCAAAACAGCCATTTGAATTTAATTAAATCTTCAAGCTTATTCTCTTCAGCTATTACAGACTTAAAATTTTCGTTGGCAAGTAGCGACTGACCCAAGCTTTGCATCGCTGCGTAAGGAACAAACTCCCCATCAGTTGAAGCAGATAACTGCCTAAGCAAACTAAAATCTGCGGTAAGATTGGCAAGTTCCTTCTGCTGGCCAACCACCGTAAAGTAACCTTTGTCTGTCAATGAAACGCCACCTATGGTTGCTTTGGCCTCAAATTGATATGCTCCTACAGCAAGATTAGGCAATACCAATTTATACTGACTTCCACTGGCGGTCATCGTATGCTTATATACCTTCCCATCAGCATTTTTTAAATTTACATTGATTTCCTGACCGCTTAACGCATCCAAACTTTGGTTATATAATTCTCCTATGAGTGATACATTGTCTCCCATACCATATTGCTTTGCATTGGGGTACACTTTAAGCAACTTCTTCTCTTCTTTTACGGCTAAGTATTGAACCATTTTTGTAATCAAACTATTCACTCCATCCGTATTCCCATTTTTTTCAAAGTCAATAAGACGCCATTGCCACAATCCTGTTCCTGCTAAAATGCCTAACCTCGAATTACTACGGTTGTTTAATAAAAGTAAGGGCTCTTGTGTACTCACGGAACCTATTTGCTGAAAGAGCAGCACATCGCTTGGTACATAGCCTGAAAATTTGCCAAAAGGGGCCGTAAGTGGTGGCCATTTTTTTATGGACGAAGCCAAGAATGGATCTAGTTCAAAATATTCAAACGCAGGATTCAAATTAGGTAAAGCAGAGATTACGCCCCGTCCGGATACACTAAATTTAATATCCTGACTTCCGTTATTAAAAATACGGCTATTGAACTTGTCGCCTACGATTAGTAACATCGGGACTCCGCTGCTTTTTAGTTTTTCGTATAAATTGAGTTGCGCAGGAGAAGCAAACCAATTATGTAAAATTACCAAATCACAATCAGGTGACACCGCAAATGATCCCAGTACAATAGAGGCTTCATAATTCTCATGGGCATTTATGGCTGCCCGAAGCATGCCTAAATCAGGATGTGGTGCCTCTGCCCATAATTCCACCTTCTTTTTGCCGTCTATTACATCTACATAAAAAGTATAGGCGTTGTTCTGCTTATTCTTTTCATTATCAAACGTAGTAAGTCTAACCTCCACCTTATTCTGTCCGAGAGTTTTGGCTTTAGCAACAACATCTGTCTCCATAAAAAACGATTCTTTATTGATAGCAATGCTCTTTTGAACAACACTAACACCGTTGTGTAGAACTTGTAAATTAGCTTGTTTCCCTACTAGTTTGCTTGCTTTTACTTCAATACGCATCGGGAACTCATTTCCCAAATACGCTAAGCTATTGTGCGACACATTATGTACACTCAAGTCTGCATAGACCACAGAGTCTCCGGTACCAACCGTATAGATTGGCACTTTATAATTTTCGATTACAAAACCAGGATTACTACCCGCATTGTAAATACCATCTGTAATTAACACCACCGCTCCCAAATTTTGATTAACCTGTTGTTCGGTAGCATAACGCAGTGCCATTGAAATATCTGTTTCAGTACCTTTAGCCGATAACTTATCTGCAGAAGCAAATGCGGGGACATCGCTGAAAGCCACCACGTTTACATCATACTTTTCGGAGAGATTAGCCTGTAACTCTGTAACAGATTGAGACAAACTAGTGGTAGACAAACCGTTACTCATCGATTTGGAGTCATCTACGACTAAAGAGATAATAGGTTTCTGGGTAATAAACCCAGCATACTTTAAGACCGGACCAAGGAGCAAAAATGCTAGAATACTACCCAGTAAAAAACGCAGGCAGGGTAATAGTAGTAGAACCCACTTATGATCTCCAAAACGCTCACGATCTTTCGAATTATGATACAGTAAACTCGCATACGCGGCGCCGATAATTATGCAGAGTAAAACAAACCACCACGGGTAAGCTATGGAGACATTCCAATTCAATACGGCAATGATAATCAATCTCAAGTGGGAAGTGCAAATGGAAACGCTAATAAAAGAATATCACATTGCGTCTTACGCTTATCTCAACCATAAGAATAGAGAAAAAACCAAACTGCAAGGACTAATTATTAAAAAGAACAATGTACCAAGAACTTCATACTTGAATTTGCACATGAAAAATTACCTTTGCGCCCGTGATAGAAACAGACATCATAATAATAGGTGCAGGTCCTACTGGATTATTTGCCGTTTTTGAAGCCGGATTACTAAAGCTAAAATGTCATTTAATAGACTACCTACCACAACCTGGAGGTCAGCTAGCGGAGATATACCCGAAAAAACCCATTTACGACATACCTGGATTTCCCAGTATATTGGCAGGAGACTTAGTAGATAATCTTATGGAACAAGCAAAGCCATTTAACCCCGGCTTCACCTTAGGAGAAAGAGCAGAAACTATTGAGAAAACAGAAGACGGAAAGTTTATAGTAACTACCGACAGAGGAACAAAGCATAGTGCTCCGAACATAATGATTGCTGGCGGATTAGGATGCTTTGCTCCTCGAAAACCAGAGCTCGAAAACATTGCTAAGTTCGAAGATCATGGCATTGACTACATCATAAAAGATCCTGAAAAATTCAGAGATAAAAAAATAGTAATTGCCGGCGGCGGCGATAGTGCGCTAGATTGGTCCATATTCTTGGCAGATGTAGCGAGTGACGTAACGCTTGTGCACAGAAGAACGGCTTTTAGAGGAGCGTTGGATTCTGTTGAAAAAGTAGAAAACTTGGTAGCTAGTGGGAAAATGACCTTAATCACCGAAGCAGAAATAACCGAGCTCAAAGGCGATAGTGAGTTAACAGGCCTGAGCATATCGCAAGGTAGTGAAACGACTCTGCATGTAGACACCGATTACTTCATCCCACTTTTTGGTCTAAGTCCAAAACTAGGACCAATAAAGGAATGGGGTCTTGACCTAGGTAAAGAGGCTATCTTGGTAAACACCACCGATTACCAAACCAATGCACCTGGCATATTTGCTATTGGGGATATAAATCAATACGAAGGAAAGTTAAAGTTGATTCTTTGCGGCTTTCATGAAGCTACACTTGCTGTACAATCATGCTACAAACGAATTTTCCCTGACCGAAAACTTGTGTTGAAATATACCACAGTAATGGGAGCCCCAGGTTCATAAATTTTTATTTGTTGAGGTAATTAGGGTCATTCAACCCTACACGAAAACTATACATGAAAATATACCACAACAATCGGTGCTCCAAAAGCAGACAATGTTTGGCCTTAATGGCCAAAGAAGGTGTTGAAATAATAGACTATATTTCTCATCCGCTATCGGAGGATCAGTTAACTTCACTTATTCTAAAATTAGGTATTACGCCTATTGAATTAGTGCGAAAAGGCGAGGCTATTTGGAAAGAGCTTTACAAAGGGAAAGTTTTATCTGATGCAGAAATAACTGCTGCTATGGCAGCTCACCCAAAATTGATAGAACGTCCGATCGTTGAAACGAAGGAGAAAGCGCTGATCTGCAGACCTCCCGAATTAGTATTGACATTTCTTTGAGTGTGCAAATAGTTCTTACAAACTGTTAAGCTCGTAATACTACTCCGTAAAACCACAACGGCTGTTGCTAACACAGAAATGCACCAAGAAATAGTGAATCACTCTGTTTTCTTTGAAATCTCCACTTGATGGGGATAAGGTATCTCGATATTATTGTCATCCAAGGCCTTTTTTATAGCCTCATATGAAGCAAAATAGACGTCCCAATAATCTACCGAACGTGCAAATGGCCGAATGGTCAAGTTTACGGAGCTATCTCCAAAACCGATTATACCCACAAAAGGAGCTGGATCTTCAAGGACTTTGGGAACCTTCAGTATAGCCTCCAAAATAACAGCCTTTGCTTTTTCTATATCTTCTCCATAATCAATACCTACCGTAAGATCTACTCGTCTATTATCCTCTTTGGAAAAATTAATTACCTTATTATTAGCCACGTGACCATTAGGAAGTATAACGGTATTGTCTGAAGGTGACGATAGAATGGTATACAAAACAGTGATACTTTTCACCTCTCCCCTTTCTCCATCGGATTCTATAATATCTCCTACTTTAAAGGGTTTAAATAACAAAATCAAAACTCCTCCCGCAAAATTAGATAAGCTTCCTTGCAACGCTAAACCTACTGCTAACCCAGCAGCACCCAGTATAGTTACGAAACTTGTAGTACCGATTCCTAGCATAGTAGCAACCGTTACTAACAATAATACTTTGAGTCCAACATTTACCAAACTACCCAAAAAAGGAATCAATGAGACTTCAACTTTATTAGAAGTCATCAATCGTTTGAGCCAACCATTTACCCTTCCAACAAGCCACCAGCCTATCACGAGCACCACCAAAGCTGCTAGTAAAAGTGGAACTTGCTCCACCAAAATTTTATTACCTTGAGCTATCCAATAGCTGGTGTCCACTTTAAGCATAACTGGGGCAAGATTAATAAAATATGTATAAAATACGCTATACTAAAGTTAAGTTTACAAATACACAATTATCTTCGCTGCAGGTTTAATAATGAAGATATCATATAACTGGTTACAACAATTCATAAAACTAGATTTGCCGTTAGAGCAAATCTGTGAAAAGCTTACGATGAGTGGCTTGGAAGTGGAACATATTTTAACCACAGAATCCATAAAAGGCGGACTTAAAAATCTTGTGGTAGGACACGTTCTCTCGAAAGAAAAACATCCTGACGCAGACAAGCTAAACAAAACTACCGTAGACGTTGGTAACGGTACAATACTCCATATTGTGTGTGGCGCATCCAATGTCGAAGTTGGTCAAAAAGTGGTAGTCGCACCTGTAGGCACCATGATTTATATGGCAGATGGCAGTTTTGAAATCAAAGCCTCCAAAATAAGAGGTGAGCTTTCAGAAGGAATGATATGCGCAGAAGATGAAATAGGTTTGGGCAGCAGTCACGAAGGCATTATGATTCTTGATCCAGCACTGGAGCCTGGAACACTCCTCACTGAACTGTATGAAGTAGAAACGGACACACAACTAGAAATTGCCATTATACCCAATAGAGGCGACGCTATTTCTCACCTAGGAGTAGCCCGCGAATTGCAGGCACTTACAGGAGTTAAATATAAAAAACCTTCCATAGAAAGTATTGACGCTCGAGGTCAAATGAGAATAGATGTTAACATCGAAAACCTAAGCGCAACACCCAGGTACAGCGGCATTACTATAACAGGAGTAGACATTAAGGAATCTCCAGATTGGCTTAAAAAAAGATTACAGTCTATCGATCTAAAGCCCATTAACAACATTGTTGATATAACTAACTTTATTCAGCATGAGCTGGGTCAACCCTTGCACGCGTTTGACTATAATAAAATAGTAGGACATAAAATAGAGGCTCGTTTTGCGAAAAAAGGCGAAAAAATAATCACACTTGACGAAGTAGAACGAGAATTAAACGAGGATCACCTGATTATTGCAGACAGTGAAAAACCGATTGCGCTTGCAGGTGTATTTGGAGGATTAGACTCTGGAGTTAGCCACTTTACAAAGACGGTTTTTATAGAAAGTGCGTATTTTAACCCTGCAGCAGTGCGAAAAACAGCGAAGAGCTTTGGGTTAAACACCGATTCAAGTTACCGCTTTGAGAGAGGAACCGACCCTGAAATGGTAAACTTCGCTCTTATTCGAGCAGTTAACTTAATTCAAGAAATTGCAGGCGGAGACATTGCTTCGGAAGTAGTTGACATTTACCCAGAAATAATCGAACCTATTCAAATTGAAATCAAATTAGATGACCTCAACACTTTCGTAGGTCACGAAATTCCGGAGGATGATGCCTTACGCATTTTGCAAAGTTTGGAAATAAAGATAAAAGTAAATAACAACAGAAATTTATTCTTAGAAGTTCCACGTTACCGACCAGATGTAGAGCGTCCAGTTGATGTGTATGAAGAGATTCTCCGGGTATATGGATTTGATAATATTCCAATTCCTCAAAAAGTAAACTATATCCCTTCGGTGATTGCTACAAATGCTCCCAATAAGTTGAAAGCAAAAATCAGCAACTACCTTAGTGATATTGGATTTAATGAGATTATGAACAACTCATTAGTATCCAGCAAATGGTACACAGAAGAGGAATTAAAAGAGGCCGTACACATGCTTAATCCACTAAGTCAAGACATGAGCGTTATGCGCATGGAATTAGTCAATTCTGCTTTGAGTGCAGTAGCATACAATGTTAACCGCAAAAACAGCGATGTGAAATTTTATGAATTTGGCAAAACCTATTTTAAGCGAAACGGAAACTATGAAGAGAATGAAGTATTACAACTTACGTTTTCTGGAAACCGACATCCCGAACACTGGAGTACAAAAAGTACAAAAGCTACTCAAGATGAGCTACTAGCTGTAGTTTCCAACTTACTTACCAAATTAAATATTGCACCTAAACAGTTAGAGAAATTGACTCAATCTGTTATCATTACCAAGGAGCAAATGAAAATGCATGGCTTAAAACAAGATGCCGTTACACTGAGTATAGATTGGAATAAGTGTTTGCAACTTGCTAATGCAGAGATCAGATTGGCTGAAATTCCGGTTTTCCCCATTGTAAGAAGAGATCTTTCTTTGGTATTGGACAAAAGCGTAGGTTATGCAGAAGTGCAAAAAATCGCCAAACAGACACTTCAACAAACGCTTACCGATTTATTACTTTTTGACGTATATGAAGGTAAACCTTTAGAAGAAAATCAGAAATCGTATGCCGTTGCATTCTTTATGTATAATCCAAAAAAGACTATGGAAGACACCGAAATAGATGCACTCATGGCTAGATTAATAACTAATTTTGAGTCTAATCTAAACGCTATCATTAGAAAATAATGGAACTTTTTGCTCGTTTAGAAAATATAGAATTTCACATTAAACAGCTGAAGAGCAAGTGTGAAGTACTCGAAACTAAGAATGAGCAATTAACCATAGAGAATCAACAGTTAAAAAAGAAGTTAGAAAACAACACCCAAGAATTACTTAATTTTCAAGAAACAAATAAAATTAGTAATCTTGCACACAGTGCTAGTTTAGCAACCGACACAACTGAGTTTAAAAACCAAATAGACCAGCTAATACAGGAAATAGACAAGTGCTTAACCTTAGTAAAAAAATAAATAACAAGACAACAGGCTAGAATGTCTGAACTAGAGATATCCATAAAAGTAAATATATGTGATCGGTTTTATCCGCTGCGCATCAAATCTTCTGAGGAAGGTAAGGTACGTAATGCGGCTAAAACTATAAATGAAAGAGCAAAATTCTACATAGACAATTTCTCTGTGCAGGATAAGCAAGATGCTCTTTCGATGGT
>CAMDCQ010000020.1 GCA_945890595.1 Chitinophaga pinensis | reverse complement strand
TACATAAAGGGTATAGCTAGTTTCTAACTCTAAAGGGATGTAACCATCTCCATAGATTGTCTTTGTGGTGGTTTGGTGAGTGTTGTTGTTGGTTATCTCGACCAATTCTTCATTAGAAGATAAGGAGATTGCAAGTTTGGCAAAAGATTGGAAGTGTAAAATGTTAAAATTAACAATTTGTGGCGAGTTGCAATGGTGGTAGATAAACCCAGGTATTGGTACAGGGTCAGTTCGCCCTTCTAGGGTGTCAGTACCATAATCTAAATTGGGGTCATCAAACTCGCCTTCCGCTTGACCATAGCTAAAAGTGGCACTCATTAACAGTACAAGAGCAGTTACAAAAAAAGTAAATTTGCCCCTAAGAGCTGAAGAGCTGAAGAGCTGAAGAGCTGAAGAGCTGTTTTGTGTTTTAAATGTTTTCATATTATGTTGTTTTATTGGAAAAAAAACTCAAAAATATAATTTAAATATGGCAAGAGACGCGCAGTTTGGTTTTGTGGATAACTTTTTTTTAAAAAAACTTCAGCATTTTTTCATCAAAATGATGTGTTTTGTAATCTTATAGAGCATTCTCCCAAATCCACTGTTTTGTCTTCCCAGGAATTATATTATCGGTAATTTCTGCATATTGCCAAATCATTACACCATATACTTGCTCATAAAAAAACAAAAAGAATAAATTTGCAATCACAATCATGAGCAACACCGTATTCGACCTCGATTTAATTCAAAAAACCTATCAAAATTTAGAAAGTAAAGTAGCTGCAGCCAGAGCTGTAGTAGGGAAACCACTTACACTTTCAGAAAAAATATTATACAGTCATCTTTGGGATGGCAATGCATCTACGGCCTTCGCAAGAGGTAAAGATTACGTAGATTTCGCCCCGGACCGTATTGCTTGTCAAGACGCTACGGCGCAAATGGCTCTTTTGCAATTTATGCAAGCGGGTAAAAAGAAAGTGGCCGTTCCTACTACGGTACATTGCGACCACTTAATTCAAGCTAAAATAGGTGCAAATGAAGATTTGCAAAATGCTATTAATACCTCTAATGAGGTTTTTAACTTCTTAGAATCAGTTTCGGATAAGTACGGAATTGGATTTTGGAAACCAGGAGCAGGTATTATTCATCAAGTGGTCCTAGAAAACTATGCTTTCCCAGGGGGCATGATGATTGGAACCGATTCACATACGGTAAACGCCGGCGGATTGGGTATGGTAGCCATAGGAGTAGGTGGAGCTGATGCGGTAGATGTGATGGCTGGTATGGCTTGGGAGCTTAAGTTTCCTAAGTTAATTGGTGTAAAATTAACAGGTAAGCTTAGCGGCTGGTCAGCACCTAAAGATGTTATCTTAAAAGTAGCAGGAATACTTTCTGTGAAAGGTGGTACAGGCGCTATTGTAGAATATTTTGGTGAAGGCGCAACCTCTATGTCATGTACAGGTAAAGGTACTATTTGCAATATGGGGGCAGAAATCGGAGCTACTACATCTACTTTTGGGTATGATGATAGTATGGAGCGTTACCTTAGAGCTACAGGCAGAGCTGAAGTTGCCGATCTTGCTAACCAGGTAAGAGACCACCTAACAGGTGACGATGAAGTATATGCGAATCCAGAGCAATACTTTGATCAGGTGATTGAAATAAACCTAAGCGAGCTCAAACCGCACATGAACGGTCCTTTTACTCCAGATTTAGATACCAAAGTTGGTGAAATGAAAGAGAAGGCAGAAGCCAACGGTTGGCCTCTTGATGTAGAATGGGGACTTATAGGTTCATGTACCAACTCTTCTTACGAAGATTTGAGTAGAGCGGCATCTATTGCCAAACAAGCAGTGGATAAAGGGATCACTATGAAAGCGCAACTGGGCATTAATCCAGGTTCTGAAACAGTGCGTTATACCGCAGAGCGAGATGGCTTGTTGGGTATTTTTGAAGACCTGAATGCTGTAATTTTTACCAATGCTTGCGGTCCTTGTATTGGCCAATGGGCTAGATACAGCGATCCGAAAAATGCGCCTAAAAACAGTATCATTCACTCATTTAACAGAAATTTTAGCAAACGTGCAGACGGTAACCCGAACACCCACGCCTTTGTTGCTTCGCCAGAAATTGTAGCTGCAATCGCTATTTCAGGTCGCTTAGATTTTAATCCTGCTACTGATAGCCTGATCAATAACAAAGGGGAAGCGGTAATGCTAGACGAACCTACTGGATTTGAATTGCCTCCAAAAGGATTTGGCGTAGAAGATAATGGGTACCTTGCTCCATCAGAGGATGGCAGTGGGGTAAGTGTAAAAGTAGATCCTAACTCGAAGAGATTACAGTTATTAGAAGGTTTCTTGCCGTGGGAAGGTAGAGATTTGAAAGGGCTTAAATTACTTATTAAAGCAAAAGGTAAATGTACTACCGATCACATTTCTATGGCTGGTCCGTGGTTATCCTACAGAGGGCATCTAGATAATATTTCAAATAACTGCTTGATCGGTGCAGAAAATGCATTTAACGGGAAGCCAGATTCAATCTTAAACCCTTACACGGGTCAATACGAAGGTGTGCCTCAAGTAGCTAGAGCAATAAAAGCTTCTGGTGAATTTTCCATCGTTTTTGGAGAAGAAAATTATGGTGAAGGTTCAAGTAGAGAACATGCAGCTATGGAACCAAGATTCCTGGCGGTAAGAGCGGTAGTTGTAAAATCCTTTGCACGTATACACGAGACAAACCTTAAAAAACAAGGAATGCTAGGCTTAACATTCGCTAATTCAACTGATTACGATTTAATACAAGAAACAGATACGTTTGATATACTAGGCTTAGAGTCTTTTGCTGAAGGTGTGCCATTAACCATAGTCGTACATCACGAGGATGGAACAAATCATAGTATTGTAGCTAATCACACGTACAACGAAGCCCAAATAGCTTGGTTTAGAGCTGGAAGCGCGTTGAACTTAATCAAACAACAAAACGCATAAAAGAGACGTTAAGTAATTTAAGTGTAATATTGCACTCATAGTACAAACTACCAAAAAGCTAACCTTAAAAAAATAAATACAATGACATTAGAAGTTAAAGATCAAAAAAGTAGAAGATTATTGTTCGCCATGATATTCGGTTTACTGCTATTAAACGTTGGTTTAATCTATAAGTTAGTTACCAAAAGTGATCAACTAAATGAGACTACCACGGAGTTGCAAAGTACTGAAGAAGACCTCGAGGAACTTCAACTGTTAGAAGCGGAACTTAGAGAGAATCTAGCAGAAAAAACAGGACAAAATGCACAACTAGACAGCATTATTGGAATTAGAGATGCTGAATTGCAAGCTAAAGTCGCTGAAATTCGCAAAATGTTAAAAAGCGGTAAATTGACTGCTGCAAAAGCAAAAAGTAAAATTGCTGATTTACGAGGAGAGATAGAAGCTTTGACTGCGGAAATAGAAAGATTAAGTAAAGAAAACCAATACTTGAAAGACGAAAACTACGTAATTCAAAAGCAAGTAGAAGCGGAGCAAGGAAAAGTAGCAGAAATGGTGGTAGTGAATACTGAACTTACAAAACAAGTTGCTGTTGGGTCACGAATTTTCTTTAAAGCTTTGGATGTATTGCCGCTAAGAGATGCCGTATTTGGTGATTTTAAAACGACTGACAAAATCAGTAAGCTAGATAAAATAGATGTTAACTATGTACTAGCCAATAATGACTTAGCAAGTAAAGGGGAGAAAACGCTTTATTTCCAAGTAATAACGCCAAATAAAAGCACGCTGCACAACAGTTCAGCAGGTTCTGGTACATTTAACTTTGATGGAAGTGAGAGAATGTACACGGTTAAAAAAATAGTTAACTTCCAAAATGCCAATGAAAAAGGTAGTTTGAGCATACCAAAAACCGACGGAATGACAGCTGGTAAATACATTTTAAATGTGTTTAGCGATGACCATAAAATGGGAAGCTCTGAGTTTACCCTTAAATAATAAATGAGCATACGCACCGAGAAGATATCGCGTTCTATCCAACGAGATTTAGCCCCTATTTTGTCTCGCTATGGTAGTAAGATTCTTCCAGGAGAACTAATTACTGTAGTAGAAGTAGTAGCAACTGCTGACTTAGGCTTGGCAAAAATATATGTGAGTGTTTTAGGATCCAAGGATAGAGAGGTTAGTCTTCGAACTATTGAATTTCATAATAAAGAAATAAGAAGAGAGTTGGCCATGGTTATTGGTAAGCGTATTCGTAAAATACCGGAACTCAATTTCTATTTAGATAGTACGTTAGACTACGCTCAACGCATCAATAAAATTTTAGATAATCTTGATTTAAAAGAGGAGTGAGACTTCCTCTTTTTATAGCATTCAGGTATCTTTTTTCGAAGAAAAAAGTGAATGCCATCAATGTGATTACGGGTATTGCAATGCTCGGATTTGGCGTTGGGGCGTTTGCAATGATTGTGATTCTATCTACATTGAATGGGTTTGAAAAAATTCTGGAATTGACTATCAATAAGTACGATCCAGAGATTACAATCACGTCCAATGGACAAAAAACTTTTTATTATACCGATGTTTTAAAGTCGAAAATAATAGCGCTAAATGAGGTCCAAAATGTGGCACAAGCGTTGGAAGAAAAGGTAGTTGTTAAATTCGATCAACATCAAGAAATAGGCAGGATAAAAGGAGTAAGTAAAAATTTTGCATCGGACAAACTAGACTCATTAATAATTCTAGGAAGTTATAATTTAGGAGATTCTTCACAGTATTATGGTGTTTTTGGGGGTGGATTGTCACGCAAGCTGAATCTATTTCCGGGAAGTCCTGAGTTAGTGACGATTTTTGTTCCACGCAGAGACGTCGATTACAATTCTCTTAATCCAATGGCTTCTTTGAGCGCTGGCTACCTAAGAGCAAGTGGTATCTTCACGGTGAATGAAGAGAAGGATAATGAAACGTTTATCACATCCTTAGCTTTTGCTCAAAAACTGTTGACCTATCCCGGAGCTATTAGTTCGTTAGAGTTATCTTTAAAAAACGGCGCAGATGCAACCGAAGTAAAAAAAGAACTTGAAACTACGCTTGGTAAAAAATGGGTTGTCAAAACCCGACGCGAACTTAATGAGATGATTTATAAAATCGTGAGCAGTGAGAAGTGGTTTACTTTTGCTATTCTAGCTTTGGTCTTAATTATCTCGTCGTTTAATATTTTTGGGTCATTAATTATGCTAGTCCTAGATAAGAAAAAGGATATCGGGATATTAAAAAGCATAGGTATTCAGGAGAGTACCATCCGAAGAGTTTTTTTATGGCAAGGAAGTTATATTGCGATTATTGGTGGTGGCGTAGGTATTATATTGGCCTGTATTTTAGTTATTTGTCAGCAACAATTTGGGTGGTTACAGCTAGAAAATGCTATAGTAGACGCGTATCCAGTTAAACTTATTTGGACGGACGTCTTACTCACTTTTGGTACGGTAAGTATTCTGGGGTATTTGATATCGTTATATCCTGCACACAAAGCGGCAATGACTCAAATCAATAAAATTAATTAATGTGGAATTGGAAGTCTTTATTCAACTCAAAAGAAGTAGATGAAATGAAATTTTTAATAGCAGGTTTAGGAAATATAGGTGCAGAATATGCGAATACCCGACATAACATTGGTTTCGATGTATTGGATCAATGGGTAGAGTCACATGGAGCGGAATGGGAGACAGGTAGGCATGCATTTGTTGCTCAGTTTAAATTTAGAGGAAAGCAAATAGTCTGTATAAAGCCAACGACCTACATGAATTTAAGTGGGAAGGCAGTGAAGCACTGGATGAGTACAGAACACATTAACGCCAAAAATCTTTTGATTATCACGGATGATATTTCTATTGATGTCGGTAAACTAAGGATTAGAGGCAAAGGTAGTCCAGGGGGTCACAACGGTTTGAAAGATATAGAAGCACAGCTAGGGACGGATAGCTACGATAGAATTCGTTTTGGAGCAGGTAATGACTATCCCAAAGGTAGGCAAGTAGAATTTGTGCTCGGCAAGTGGGGCGAAAGCGAAGCCATTGAGGTTGCCTTGCAAAAAGATCGAACGTGCTTAGCTATTGAAGCGTGGATCATAAAAGGGCTAAATGGCGCAATGAACGAATTTAGCGGATAGACTACGCTTATCTCGTAAACATTTTGCGTTGATTTATTCGAGTGCTTCTGGTTTTGGGAGGATTTCGATTATAGTAGCATCCATCTCCAGATTTTCCTCCCAAGATATATTCAAATTTTAATCCAATAATAAAATACTGGTCATCATTTTTGGGGTTACCACGCTCATAACCTATGGCATTAGGTACCACAGATTTATCGGCAAGTTGCGAAACAGGGAAATCAGGTTGTGCCGCATTAAGCTCTGCCGGATCAGCATATACGGTACTTACGTCATCCAGATAATCCGTAAATGTTTTTCTAAATCCAAAATCAAGGAGTAATGAAGTGCTTTTGGCAAGTCTAAATTTATAACCAAGGCCGTATGGTATTACGATGTCTAGCTCGCTATAAGGTCCAGGGCCATTTTCCAAATATTGGCCTTCTGTTCCTGCTTTTCTCAGGTCATACCATTCATCCTTTAGCTTGCTCATGGGTTTATAATAAATACCACCCACACCGGTGTATATGTAAAATCGATTAAAACCAGCAGACCTGCTAAATGGTCTGATTTCGCCTAGCACACTTACTTCAAAGAGGTTAGTTCTCACACTCAAGTTACGCGCTACCTGAAAGTTTTGACGAGAATATCCGTCATTACTAACTAAACGAGTGCCTAAAGCATTAAGCCCGACGGAAAATGCGCCAGAATTCATAGTGATTCCAGTTCCAAGTGCCAGTCGATTAGCTCTTATATTATAATCAAAAATCCCTCTATTCCCTATAAATCGACTCCCTCCTAAGTCTCCCAGCATATTACTACCACCTACATAGATATTCGTGGACCAGCTTGCGCTTTTGTAAGTTTGTGCCATAGCAGTACTTGTAATTAGTATAAGATTTATGGCAAGACCCCAAGTCGTGTATTTTTTAAAATTCATGTTGAATACTGCAAAGGTGGACTAAAGTAAGAACTTTGCAAAAAGGCCATAGTTTATAAATAGCTATCCTAATTATTTGTAGGTGATAAATGTAGCCTGCTGGGTTTTTTACATTCTATAAATATCGGTAGGATTGTCTATCAGCCTAGCTTTATTTCCTTTTATCACGATAGGACCCCTTATTAAACTTGGATTATTCATTAGTAAATTAGTCCAATCTCTTTCTTCAAAATCGCGTCCTCTTATATTAGCTTGGTAGTATGGACTTGACTTATCTAACAGTTCTTTAGGGGACATATTTAGTTTAGATAGAATATTCTCCCATAGGGTTCCAGTGCTTTTAGTCTTAAGTAAGTCTATTACATTTACTTGGTTGCTAATGCTTTTGGCAGAGGAAAATACTTTTTTGGATTTTGTGCAATCTGACTTAAGAAATAGTAGTGTCTCAGTGCTGGATGAATTAATTCTGTGCATAGCGTTTACCTTATTATATACCCAATATACACTTTGATTTTGGATTTGAACAGCACGAATAGCTAAGTGCCTACTAGTAAGCACTACTAAAAAAGGCTTCCAATTGGAAGCCTTTTTTTAAAATCACTAGATTTTACTTGAAATATCTAAAATCGTGTCCCGCTTCTAGCTGACAAAGCGTATGGTACATTAGTTGAATGCAATCTTCAATATCTGAGTAAGCTACGGTTTCCACGGTAGTGTGCATATACTTAAGTGGTAACGATATAAGTGCGCTCGCCACACCAATATCGCTGTAGGCAAATGCATCCGTGTCGGTGCCGGTACTTCTACTAGCTGCTTGTCGTTGTATGTCTATTTTGTTTGCTTTTGCTACGTCAATTATCATATTAAGTAAGTTATTTTGTACAGCGGGTCCAGTTGTTACAGCAGGTCCGCCACCACATTTAGTATCGCCTTGTGTTTTCTTGTCGTACATTGGGCTATGTGTGTCGTGGGTTACATCCGTAACGATGGCTACGTCTGGTTTTAATCTTCTACTGATCATTTCTGCTCCTCGCAGACCTATTTCTTCTTGCACGGCATTTACTACGTATAAGGTATAGGGTAATTTTATCTTGTTTTCTTTTAATAATCGAGCAACTTCGGCAATCATGAAGCCACCACCTCGGTTATCAATAGCACGAGCTACAACATATTTTTTGTTAAGCTCCATCATCTCTGCATCAAAAGTTGCAACGGTTCCTACGTCTATACCCATAGCCAGAACTTCTTTTTTATTAGCAGCTCCAACGTCTATCGTTAAATTAGCTAATGACGGAGCAGGTTCTCTGTCTTTGTTGCGTACGTGTATAGCGGGCCATCCAAAAATACCATCTACTTTACCTTTTGGTGTATGTAAGTGAACACGCATGCTGGGTGCAATTTGATGATCACTTCCGCCGTTTCGAATCACATATATGTAGCCTTTTTCGTCTATATAATTTACAAACCAAGCTATCTCGTCAGCATGGGCTTCTATGACTACTTTATATTTCTGTCCGGGGTTAATTACACCTACAACAGAACCATACACATCTACTTCATATTCGTCAATGTATTGCTTCATATATTCAAGCCAGATTTTCTGACCTGCAGTTTCAAAACCTGTAGGAGAGTTAGCATTTAGATAGTCTCTAAGGAATTTTTTACTTTCTTTTCTCATTGGGGCGAAGATAATTTTTTTGTTTGATGAAGGGATGCGCTTTGAATTTTAGTAACGAGTTAGGTAGCTAATAAAATGAGGTTTAATGGTTTTTAGCGGTTCTGAGCATTTCTACATGCGGAATATCATCTTCCAAGTAGATTTCGGATACCTGAATAAAATCAAATCGACTATAAAAAGAGGTAAGATGGTGTTGTGCTGAAATTCGAATATCTTGTGTACCCCACTTATTTTCTATAAAACGCAAGGTTTGATGCATTAGATCATTAGCTACATTGGTTCCTCGATACTCCATCGATACAGCCACCCTGCCGATGGATATCTCGCTATACGAAATCCCCGCAGGTAAAATTCTGCATACCGCAATTACCTGTTGACCTAACTTCCCGTAAACGTGAAATGCGGTTAGGTCTTTATCGTCTATATCTTGGTAGGGGCAATTTTGCTCTACCACAAAAATGGAAGACCGCAAAGCCATAATATGATGGTAATTATAGACTTCTAAGTCACTAAAAGCGTCGATATTCCAGTTCGGTTGGTACGTCATATAGATAATGAATCAAATATAACACCTATTATAAAAAAAGCCCCCGTTTCTTGCGAAATAGGGGCTTAGTCTAACCAAAAACTAAAAAACTATAGTTTGAGCTCTTATATGCTTCAAAGGAACTGAATTTGTTGATTTAGACCGCTAAAGAACGCGTCAGTATTTAGTCATTTCGAAATTTAGACTTTATCCAAATTCCTAACTTGTCACTTAAGAAATACATTACCGGGACAATTACGAGGGTAAGGAAAGTAGCGAATGTCAATCCATATATAACTGCCCATGCCATTGGACCCCAGAATGAAGCATTTTGGCCTCCCCAATATAATTCTGCATTACCTTCTCTTAGCAAACGGGCGAAGTTGACATTGAAACCTACTGCAAGAGGGAATAGACCTAAAACGGTTGTGATAGCAGTAAGTAATACGGGTCTTAATCGGGTTTGACCAGACTCCACTATCGTATCCACAATTTCAGGTATCGTAAGTCTATCATCACTGCCTAATCCTTGTTCCCCCCTTTTTCGCTCTCTTAGTAAGTTGGTATAATCAATCAGAACGATTGCATTGTTTACTACAATCCCCGCTAACGAGATAATTCCGATACCGGTCATCATAATAGAGAAAGTTGTTCCGGTAAGCGAAAAACCAAGGAATACTCCAATGGTACTAAATACCACAGTAACCATAATGATAAATGGACCCCCAATAGAGTTGAACTGGGTCACGATGATTAGGAATATTAAAAACATCGCTAACAACATTGCTCCGCTTAGGAATGCCATTGACTCATCTTGCTCTTGCTGTTCCCCTGTAAAGCTAAATTCATAACCCTGTTTCATTTCGTGATCGGCTAGAAGTTCTTTAAATCGAGCGACCAAGGCATTGGCATTTTTTCCTTCCTCTACTTCAGAATAGATGGTAATCACACGATCTAGATCTTTTCGTTTTACGGAACCGTAGGTGGAGTTGTATGAAACATCTGCTACCGCACTTATAGGCACTTGACTAATCTTACCGGTGGCCATATTCCTAAACGTTATTCTGGTATTCATAAGATTGTTTAGGTTATATCGGTATTCTTCTTGAAAACGAAGCTGTATTTCATAATCATCTTCACCCTCTTTATATTTAGAAATTTCTTTACCCAATAAAGCAGTTCTAATGGTGCCAGCTATTTGCATAGTGCTTAATCCAAAACGACGTGCTGCTTCTTGATTTACATTGATTTCTAATACAGGCTTGCCTAGTTCTAGGTCCGTTTTTAGTTGGTCAACTCCATCTAAGTTTTCGGCTTCCATTTTTGCTTTTATCTTTTCCACCTCAGCTATTAAAGTAAGATAGTCTTCACCTTTCACTTCGACATTTATTGGTTTTCCTACCGGAGGGCCCATATTATCTTTCGCAAATGTGAGTTGTGCCTCAGGGAAATCGGCACACGCAGCTTTTATGTTTTTCATAATTTCGCTGGTATTGGTCTCTGACAAGAAAACACGTTTTTCGAACTCAAAGAAAGAAATGGTTATACGTGCTTTATTGGGTGACGATCCACTTTGTGGTCCTGCATTTGGGTCTGCTGTTTTTTCTCCAACTTGAGCAAGGACCGCTTCTACAATTACGCTGTCTTTAGCGATAACTGGGAGTATGCGTTGTTCTAGTTTTTTGGTAATCTCGTTGGTTCGTTCTATATCGGTACCTAAAGGAGTCTCAATATAGATGTTTACATAATTTGGCTCGCTATCTGGAAAGAAAACAACCGGAGGCGTTTTTACCGCAAAAAGTACTAGCGTTAAAACAAAGAAGACAATTATCCCAATAAGAAATGCCATTGGTTTCTTTCCTTCAAGAGCAAAACGTAGAAACTGAGCATAGGTGTTTTCAATGCGAGGCATAGAGTACTCCATGAAATAATTTGCTCCTGGTGTAAGTAAATATCTATTCGTAATTCCTATGATTACAGCCCCAATGAAGAGTCCGCCCATTATATTTTGCCCGATTACATACAGTAAGACTGCAATCAATAATAGAATGGCATTTCTTACCCAAAACTTACCGTTCTTAGACTTTTCATCATTGCCTAACTTAATCCAATCTGCAGTTAGAACAGGATTCACTACCAATGCTACAAACAGTGATGAAGAAAGCACTATAATAAGTGTTATAGGCAAGTATTTAAAGAACTCACCCATCAAACTTGGCCAGAACATTAATGGAACGAATGCTGCGACCGTAGTGGCTGTAGATGCTATTATCGCAGTGGCCACTTCTCCGGTTCCTTCTTTAGATGCATCTTCTCTAGATTTACCTTTTTCGGAAAATTGTCGGTACACGTTTTCAACGATAACAATCCCATTGTCCACTAACATTCCCAATGCGAGAATTAAAGAGAACAACACCATCATATTTAGACTGGTACCACTATAATCCAATATGGCAATACTCATTAACATGGATAAGGGAATGGCTATTCCAACAAAAAGTGAGTTACGTACGCCTAAGAAGAAAACAAGAACACCAACAACTAAGAGGACACCCATGATAATGCTGTTCTCCAAGTTATTAACCATGTTCTTGGTCATTTTACTTTGGTCATTGGTAATTACCACTTCCAAGTCTTTTGGCAAAACGTCTTGTTTTGCTTTCTTAACTATTTCTTGAATTTTTTCTGCAGCAGCTATTAGGTTTCCTCCACTTTTCTTTTTGATGTCAAGGGTTACCACTGTTTCTCCATTTAGCCGAGCAAAACTAGTAGATTCCTTGGCCCCAAATTTTACCGTGCCTATGTCTCTAAGGTATACAATGTTCTGGAACTCGTTTTTAACGATAACATTTTCAATGTCTCTCCAATTTTTAAACTCTCCGTCTATTCGGATATTTCTGCGGGTAATATCACTGCCTTCTATGCTTTTAATATCACCACCAGACATGGTAATGTTTTCTCCTCTAATCGCTTGTTCAACATCGTTTAAGGAAAGTTCTAATGCTTCCATTTTAACTCTGTCTATGGATACTTCCACTTCTTCATCGGTTAGTCCTGAGATGTCTACAGAAGATACTTCGGAGAGGTTTTCCATCTCTTCTTTTAGGTATTCTGCGTATTCTTTAAGCTTGTCTTCTTCATAGTCACCACTTACGTTTACGTTCATTACTGGAAACTGTGAAAAGTCCATTTCCATCACACTCGGATCTGCGGGTAGATCATTCGGTAAGTCCATTTTGGCCCTATCTATAGCGTCTTTTACTTCTAACAACGCCTTTTCGCCTTTAACCGAAAATTCGAACTCTGCTACAATTATGGAGAAATCTTGGATACTGGTAGAAGTCAACTTTTTAAGACCAGTAATGGTATTAATCTCTTTTTCGATAGCACGAGTTACTAGATTCTCCATGTCGATTGGAGAGTTGCCAGGGTAAGCTGTGTTGATGTATATGATGGGTTGTTTTACCTCTGGAAAACTTTCCTTAGGCATCGTAGTGTAGCTCTTGAAACCAATAATAAAGATGATGCCTATAATTACATAAACACTGATTTTATTATTCACCGCCCAGGTGGAGAGCTTAAACTCTTTGATTATTTCTTGTATTTTACTCATGTTTTTTAAATGATGATGTACGCTATGCAGTTAGATTTAAATACTTCCCCATTGCGGTATACTCTCTCTCTTTGTAATCTAAAATCAAAAATTTTATTGTGTAATGATTTTTACCTCATCACCTACAATCACGCTATTTACTCCTTCTGTGATTACCAAGTCGCCGGTTTCTAGTCCAGATTTTACTACGGTTTCACTCGGGAATTGTTGCGCTATTTCTATGTAACGTTTCTCTACTGTTTTCTTGCCACCATTCGTTTTAATGGTATACACAAAATGCTGTTTTCCGTCATTTCTAACCAATTTAGTAGGCACAACAATGGCATTAGAATTATCAAAATCATAAGCAGTTACCATGGCTAGTAGGTTTGGTCTTAATTTGTCTAGGTTCTTGCTTGGCTCCACGTATATGACAAACGTTCTGTTGCTTGCATCTACAACATTACTCACTGAAGAAATTTTCTCTGTCATAGTCAGCCCAATTGAAGGGAAGCTTAAGTCTACAGATTGGCCTTTTTGTAGTTTACCGAGATAACTTTCAGACACATTTGCTTTTACTTGTATGTCTGCTAAATTAATGATGCGGGCAACGGGTCCGCTAGTCATGCCACCAGCTATCTCGCCTTCATTAATCATAAGTTCGTCTACAGTGCCACTGATGGGCGAGCGCAGCGAGTATTTGCCCAATTGCGTACGAGCTGTTTTTATACTATTTTGTAAATTGTCAAATTGATTTTTAGCTTGGAGGTATTGCATTTCACTGCCTATTTTTTGTTTCCAAAGCTTCTCTGTTTTTTCAAAGTTAAGTTTGGCTAAACCAAGAGCGCCTTCCAGCTCAGCTATTTGAGAACTTGCTACAGAACCATCCAGGTTGGCTATTATTTGACCCTTGTTTACATGTTGTCCTTCTTTTACTAGTATTTTAAGAATGCGCGCAGGTACCTCTGGACTTACGAGTACGTTTTGGTCCGATTCAACAAGACCTTGTATTTGAAAAGAATTTTTAAATCCACCTTTATTTATTTCCAGCGCCATTACTGCAATTGCATTTGTACGAGCGGCTGTATCTAATAGGTCTATTTCCCCTTTCACTTTGGCAATAGCTTCTTGTAGGGTATTCATTTCGGCATTTAGAGCTTCAAGTTCTGCTCGTTTAGCATCCAAGCCATTTTCAGTTTTACCGCCGCAAGCCGAAATAAGAGTTACTAGCGAGAGTATGAATAGTGTATTTTTCATTGATTTATTTTAGTGTTTTTTGGGTACGAATTATAATTATAGATTTCCTAAGGCTTTGTCAAAGTCGATTTTGGCTACATTTAGATTATATAGAGCGTTGAGATAGTTGGTCTTAGCCTGTGTTAGCTCGTTCTCCGCATTGATCATTTCAAAACTGCTTCCTAAACCTTCTTTAAATTTGATAGAAGTTGTGCTAAAAATAGATTCAGCAAGTGCTTGACTTTTTTTCTGAATTTCTAGGCCTTTTAGCGCATTGGCATAATTTGTTTTGGCTTGGCTTACTTGTAAGTTCATGCCAAGTGTAGCTTGTTTTTTAGTATTTTCGGTTTTGTTGATTTGGATTTTCGCTTGATCGACTTTTGCTTTTTTATAAAAACCATCAAAAATAGGAAGGCTTAATCCCAAACTATAAGTACCATTGGCATACCAGTCATTTCCTAAATCTCCAAATTGACCTTTAGAAGCAAAAGTGCTGGTTCCATAAGAGAAGTTACCGTATAAGCTGGGCAGATATCCTACTTTGTAACGTTTAAGGTCAAGCTCGTTAAGCGCTTGCTGTTGGTTCAATAGTTTCATCTCAATTCTATTGTTAGGGTCAAATGCTTCGGCGATTAAGTCTATTGAATTATCATTCGGTAAGGCAGAGGTTAGAACAAGTTCTTGGTTTAAGTCGACCCCTACACTGTTTAAAAGTAATTGCCTGGCAAGTTTAGCTTGGTTCTGAAGCTGGCTAATGCTAAGTTCTAAGTTGGCTGCGGATAAGGTAATTCGGTCTACATCGAGTTTTTCGGCAAAACCTTCGTTATACATGGCTTGTGTTTCTTCTTTTACTTTCTGAATGTTTTTCCAACTTGCCTCAAGCTGGATTAGATTTTCGTCAGAAATTAGCGCCATGTAATAGGCTTTGATAACACTTTCTTTTACTTCAATCTCGGATGATGATGCGCTTAGTCTGCTAATATTAACAAACTCTGACGCTGCTTTTAGTCCTAAGAAAAAAGTTCCGTCAAATAGGAGTTGTCTCACACCTATTCCTGCATTTACATTAAAAGGAACGCCAAATTGTACGGGTATAACGGTGCCTGGCTGCCCTATGAAATCTCCAGGAATAAGTTGTGTAGGTATTTGATAGGTGTGCGCAAAGCTTGCACTACCACTTACCTGTGGAAGCCCTTGTGATTTGATCTCGTTTACTTGGCTATTGGCAAAATCGATGTCTAACTGAGCGTTTTTTAACGCTACATTGTTGGCCTTGGCGAGAGCAATCGCTTCGTCTATACTTAGTGATAATTTTGGTGTTTGTTGTGCAACTCCAAAAAATGCTGTGATTGCGAGGGTAAAAGATAGTATATATCTCATTGGTCGTTTGTTATTTCGGTTATGTGTTGTTGTAAATATTCTCTTCCTGCATCCGTGCAAATCCCATTTAAGTGATAACTAACCATCTCTAAGTGCAGGGTTTTAAATTTAAAGGTATTGTCCTTGGAAGCTAGTTGCTGCATCATGCCCTGTATCAAGGTTGCATACATGGATGATACGGTTTGTGGGTTTAAGTCTTCGCGATAGAAGCCTTCTGTTTGACCTTCTTGTACATTCCTGGCTATAAGATCTTGCACAAACTCCGTCCGGTGTTTATCTAAAAGACCCCACTCGGCAGGATAGTATTTTTGTAAATCATATATCACCGTTGGGTTAATGTCTTTGTGTTGGCGACTTACATGACGACTGATATTAATCATTTTTTGAACTGCATTTTCATGAGAACTATAGCATTCGTTACTTGACTTTACATCATTTGCTATTTCTGCTTTCATTACTGAAGCAATAAGTTCTCGTTTATCCGAAAAATGTTTGTAAATGGTTTTTTTGCTAATACCAAGTTCACGAGCAAGATCGTCCATACTTACACTTTTTACGCCTATTCGCATAAAAAGCTCTAGGGCTCCCATTAATATCTTTTGTGCTTCGTCCAAAATGCGCCGCAAAGAAAACTCAGGAAACTTTAAACCGCAAAATAGTTTCCGGCGTTTTTATTGCGTTTAATCGAAATAATTCGACGTTTATCGGTAATGAATCAAATTTGCCTAAAAACCTAGTCGTTGTATAGTCTTACTTGCTTGATATACAACTCTCTTTTTGGCCCTTGTAGCTTGAACTCTAAATCCAAACCAAAATCTAAATAACTGCCGCCCATCATATGGCGCAAGGCATAGTATCGCTTGATATGCTCTAGCTGATTAGCCAGATGCTTGATTTCTTTTTCTGTCATTACAAGAGCACCATTGGTTAAACTAGAAGTGGTTAGAATGTCAATTATAGTTTTATTAGTATAGAGACTAGCATCAGATGGAGGGAAACAAATAAACTGATCGCAAGTAACACCAGCTGTAGGTCGCACTACACTTTCTTCCCCTAATTGCGCATTTACGACAAAGCCATGGTTGCCCTCTCGGTAAATATTCTTGGTGATTGCTACTCCATTTACAGCTTCGTTAGGGAAGTTACGATGCACAAGAACGCCCATATACACCTTGCTTTGATCTATTTTGTAATAACTGCGCTCCATGAATGCGGCATAAGACCATAGGCTGGCCCACACATCTTTAATCGCTTTCTCTATGGATTTAGTTGTGTCGGTCAAACTTCCAGTTTTAGAAACGTACAGTCCAGCCCCAGAAAAACCCAATGCATCTTCGGCATTGGTTGAAGATCGGAACCGCATTGAATTATACAAAGGATCTGATGCCATTCTTTGTTTTACTTCGGATAAGAGTTTGGTATTTACGGGGCCTTCCTTAATCTGTTTTCGAATTTCGGATAAGGTTTCTTTTATTTTTGCTTCAGACCACAATGGGTTTGCAATCAAGGTGTTTAAAAGTGCTTGAGCGCCGCTGCTCTTTAGGTGTTGGTCGTAGAAATAAAACGGAATAGCGAATGCCCCTTCAGGTGTTTTGAAATCGTATTTTTTACTCAAGTGATAAAGCACTCCAAAATTAGCAGCCTTATTCCCCACATCTTTACTGGAGTTTCGGGTAACGAAATCTATATCTAGTAAGGTGTTTTTAGTTAAACACGCTTGTAATTTAATCTTAGCATTGGAGATAGATGTTTGGGGTAATTGACTTATCTGTTGAATGGAAAATGAATCTGACCTTACCTCATATTGGACCAGCTTACCATTCCATTGTCGGATGGTTGCCTTATCAAAAGCACCTTTCAGAGCGCTTATAGGTATTTTGCGATTTTGGCCTAAAATAGTGAGGTGGCTCAGTGGAGTTTGCAATTCTGAAACAATTATCCCAGCTACACGTGGCAATGTAAGTGGTGTGTGCTTTAACACTAAAATGTCCGTAGGGTGGAGAGGTTCATGGTTTTTCTCTAGATTGTCTATAAATCGAATGGTGCCAAATCCCGTATATTTACTTATGCCTTGGTAGTGCACGTTTTTATAAACTTCTGAAGGTAACATAACAGAGAAGAAGGACGTTAATTCTACTTTCATCGCCAGGAGTCGTGTGTTATTTAAGAGTACAGTAAGGTCTTTTCCCATAAAACTACTCTCCACTATTTTATGGTAGAAAAAGACCAGTGAGGATATCGGCATTTGATCTGTTGGAGAAAGCTCTAAGGCATATTTATCCATAGATTTCACGTAGTTAATATTCCCAAGTAAGTATTGTCTTTGGCTATCTGCACCATAATTTAGCCGGTTAAAAGTGGCTAAATCTTGCTCGTATCCTCGCAAATAGTTACAAAACTCGTGGTGCAATTTATAGCGGTGATTATTAATATAGTAGATGCTTTTAGTTTGGTAGTCGTATACTACTTTTAGGCTGCTTATCTCTCCGTATTTATCGGTAAGCGGTGGTCCGCTCATTCGTGTAAACATATCCGTATCTGTCAGCTTGCATTCACTCATTTGAGCAGTGCATTGCACAAAAAAGAGCATAGTGAGTAGCAAGCCTGCTTTAGAGTATCGTATAAATTCGGCAAGTATTCCTGACATGTGCGAACAATAAATAGTTGTACCACAAAATTAGGGTAAAAGTAAGTTCGCACGTTTATGGATTAACCAGCGTTATTGTTTTCTTACTTTAAATATGAAAGCCTAAATCTTAATTGGTAAGAAAGGGATGAAAGTATAGGAGTGACGTAAATTCAGGTTTATACTGTTTTTAATTGGTGTTAAATAGGGACAAAAGGAGAATTCACATACATTCGCACCGTGAGTAGTTCGCCGTCATTTTTAGTGGGTTTAGCAGGAGGAAGTGCCTCAGGTAAAACGACATTTATTCGTAAGTTGAGCGAAGAATTTGGTGCGGATAAGGTGTGTGTTATCACCCAAGATAATTACTACAAGGGTTTATCAGAACAAATGAGAGATGCCAACGGTGTAGTGAATTTTGATCATCCTACGGGAATTGATTTTAATCGTATCAAAAAAGATTTACGTGCTTTATTAAAAGGTAAGTCAGTTAGAATGATAGAATACACCTTTAACAATCCGGATGTTTTTCCCAAAGAAATCGTTTATAATCCGGCCCCCATTATTCTTGTAGAAGGGCTATTTGTTTACGCAGATAAAGGACTAAATAAAATGTATGATTATAGATTATATATTGATGCTGACGATGATATCACCCTGCAAAGGAGGCTAAGTCGAGATACCGTAGAGCGGGGGATGAAAGAAGAAGAGGTTTTGTATCAATGGGAAAATCATGTAAAGCCAGCTTACTCAGAATTCTTAAAGCCGCATAAAGAAACAGCTGATTACATTATAAAAAACAATACTAATTTTGATGCTTGCTTAAAGCAAATTATTCAAAAATTTAACGAAGTAATAACCAAATAAGAAGGCAAGGTTTAAGCCAACAGGATGACTTAAAAAGAACTTAAACCATCCTACAAAGAATTATTGTGAAGTTAAGTGAATAAATTTACTTTTGCAGCCTTTGAAATTTTTGCAAATAATCTAACCCAAGAATAGATATAATGAATAATAAAGGATTCGTCCAAATAGTAACCGTATTGCTTTTACTAGCTAGTATCTACCAGCTATCGTTTACAG
>CAMDCQ010000019.1 GCA_945890595.1 Chitinophaga pinensis | reverse complement strand
TATACTCCGTCAGCTATTGCTGACATATCTACACTGTAAGTACCGTTTAAGTTGTCTATTACTCTTGCGCTGATAACATTACCAAGTATGTCTCCTACTTTTACCACTGCATCTTTACCTGCATTCTCCACTGATACAGTGAATTTGCCAGATGTTGGGTTTGGATATACGTTGATCATGTCATTGCTCTCTGTAAGATCTGCAATACCTGCAAGGTCAACTGTAATTTCTTTACAGTCTTCGCTCCAGCAGATACCTTTTCTTGTAGCTAAACAGATAGTGAATGTACCTAAATCTACGTTATCGTAGTTATAGGTAGGATCCGCAACTGTTGATCTAGATCCATCTCCAAATGTCCATTTGTATGCATCATTGTTATCTACTGCTGAGTTTAATACAACGTTTCTTCCAGCTTTAGTAAATGTCCAAGTAGCATCTGGTGCTGGATTAACAAATACTGCTTTTGAAATCACATCTGAACATCCACCTGCTACGATAGCCTCAAGTGTTACGTTATAACTTCCTGAAGTACTGTAACTGTGTTTTGGTGAGTGATCTGTACTTGGAGTAGTACCGTCACCAAATGTCCATTTGTAGGTTAAGTTACCCGCTGCTACAGTTGATTTACCTGTAAATTGAGTCTCATCTCCTTGACATACACTCGCAACATCAAAGTTTGCAACAGCTTGTAATACTACATTCACTTCTTTAGTGATTGAGTTTGAACATCCGTTTCCGTCTGCTATTTTAAGTGTTACTAACTTAGATCCTACTTTAGGGAACTGATGAGTTGATCCATTAGTTCCTGTAGAAGTAGCTTCTCCGTTGAAATCCCATGTCATGCTGCTGTTGATACCGCCGTTTGGCACAGAACCAGTTCTGGTAAAGTTGATTGGTGTTAAGTTACACGCTGCATCCCATGTAAAGTCTGCAACTGGTGACTCGTCTAATACGATAGTTTTTGTAATTGTGCTCTCACAACCAAACTCAGAGGTAGCAGTAAGTTTTACTGTTTTTGATCCTGCTGTAGCAAATGCGAATGCTGGTGATTTAGCTCTAGAAATACCTTCTGATGCAAAATCCCATTTGTAACCCATATTACCGTTGTTTGGTATAGTTGAAGTACTGTTAAATGTAACATCTACGAAGTTACATTTACCTTCACTAACAAAATTAGCAACTGGTTTCTCAAACTGATACGCATTTTTAGTAAGTTCTGCTGTACAACCGTTTGAAGTTGCAACTACACTTATCTTACGTTGACCTGGAGTAGCAAATTTGTACGCTGGAGTAGCACTTGTAGAAGTATACACTCCCCCAAAATCCCATACATAGGTAATTGCACCGCCTGTAGATATTTTAGTATTATTAACTACTGTTATGTTACTTCCTTCACATGCGTTAAGCACTTTAAAGTCAACCTCTGGCTTTGGAGTAACGTTGATAGTTCTAGTCTTTTTGTACTCAAATTTAGGGTACAAACCGTTTACAACTGTCATTTCTACGTTTACACCAGCACTATATCTACTGTACTCCCAGAATCCGTCTAAGATGTCAGAATTATCATCTGTGATAGACGCATCTGGATCGTTGAACTCCCATTTAGTAGTAATATAGTTTGCCGCATAGTTGCTCGCAGCTAAAGTAGATTTGTTTTTGAACTGTGCTACATCGCCTAAACATATGTTAGTTGCAGTAAAATCAGCAACTGGTGTATGAGGAATGTACATGTATCTACCAAAAGTAGTATCACAACCTGTGATATTATCCAATGTAGTCATTTTTAAAAACACTCTTTTTCCTGCTATTGAAGTAGCTGGATCTGCAGTTAACACAGCACCTAATGTGGTGCTTGATAATGCAAAACCGCTTGACGTTACATCTGTCATTGCCTCATCAGTAACTTTCAGACTGTAGGTAATGTTTGTAGCTTTTGCTGGATTGGTAACATTATACTTACTCACGTAACCGTTTACCGTAGCATCTGGATTACCCATATTACCATCGTTGAAATAACCATCAAACTGAGATCCCATAGTTAAATCACTACCCTCTGGTGAAGAAGTAATCGTAACTGTTTGCGTGATTGTGTTGTTTGCTGTGTTATCATCACAACCCAAACCAAATGTTAATGTATTAACTCCTGGTTTGTTGAATCTTGCTTTCTTAGTGAATGTAAAATCAGTAGAAGTACTTGCTGCCGCTGTAGCAAGAGTTTCAACTACTGGAGTACCTCCATTTATCTGGAAGAACATTTTTACACCTGTCATAGCTACGTTAGAACCGTTTTGGAATCTAACTTTTACTTCATTCTCGTAGTTACCACAAGCAGTAGCTGGAAGGGTAGATAATGCAGAAGCACTGTGATCAATAGTAAACTCGATAGCTCCTGGATCAGGACCGCACGAAGTTCTAGTCACTTTCTTTTGATCTAACGCTGCTAATCCTTGAAGTCCCATATTTGAGATTTTTGGGTTAGTAGGTTTAACATCATACGCTGCTAAGTTCACAAATCCTGGATCTGCTGCGATTGAATTTGTCTCTGCTCCAGAAGCTACGTAAGCAGTTGCTGAAGAAGAAGTAGTAGACCCATTGTAATAAGTACAAGCAGAAGTTTGGTGATACACGTTGTTACTAAATGAAACGTTAGTCATAGTTCCTCCAGCGTATAATGCTTGATGAGAATACCCATAACCAGACTGTCCACCTGTATAAATAATATTGTTGCTGATTTTGAAATCAGTACTTGCATTAAAGTATGCATATAAACCGTAGTTATAATAATCAGTATATTGATCTTGTACAATAGTATTGTGTGCATATCTACCAGAAGTTGGGTAATAGCAGAAGTTATAACAATAGTAAGTTGCAGAGTTACTCGCAAGAGTATTATTTGTACATATTACGTTGTCACCATAATACACCATATAGTTGTAGAAGTAGTAAAGCGCATCATTGTTTAAAATTCTGTTTCTATCTATCGTAATGTTACTGTAGCCATACGCATAATTGTAAAAAGGATATACATAATACGCGGTATTATTTTGAATAAGGTTATCTTGAATTAAGATATTGTTATTGTAATAAGTCTGAATAGCATAATTGTAATATAGTGCAGAATTATTAGAAATAGTATTATTGTTAACCTCACAGTAATTAGAATAGTAAATTCTAGGCCCATAGAAGTAATATCCAGAGCTATTGCTTGTAAATGTGTTGTTATTAATTTGCGTAGGTAGAGCTGCAGTACCAGGACATTGGTATACGTATATACCATACTGGTAATAACCGCCTAAACCTGTGATGGTGTTGTCGTTAAATTTACACTGAGTTGTACCACCACAATAGTAAAGGTATGCAGGATACGTTGTTCCAGTACCAGATTGTGCATCACTTCTGAAGGTAGTTAATGTATTATTTCTAATGTCAAACCCATCCGTGTAATAAATGTAGAAGTGACCATAGTATACATCTCTGATTGTATTGTTTGTGTAGGTATTACCTTTAGTTTTGGTAGACGAACTTCTGTAATCTAGGATACCTTGGTACGGACCTCTAGATGTAGTTGCGTTAGATGACATGGTGTTGTTATCTATTACGTTATCCGATCCATGATCAGCACCTGACCTAGCTGTAGCTGACGCTGTAAATGCAACATATGCAGTAGATGCATCAGTACCGCTGTAATTTAAAATTCTAAGTTGCGAATTTTTTACGGTATTGTTGTCTGCATTGTTGTAAATCCAATAGCATCTTGTTCCCGCATCAGTACATGTAGACGTAACATTTAAGTTGTCAAATGTCAAATAGTCAGAACCATTTAAAGTAACAACTGAACTTGATGAACTTGTGATTGTTGCACCATTACCTTTGATGGTTACCGTGTTGGTCGCTGTACCAGAAGCTGTAAATGTTACAGACTCGTTGTAAGGGCCAGAACCGGTTGCTACGTTTACCGTAACAGGACCTGAAACACCTACACCATTGATTGCCGTTGCAAACGCAGTAAAACTTGCATAGTTAGTGCCGCTAGTAGCTGCACCAGAATTAATGGTATACGTACCACTAAGTTGTGCTGAAACCGCCCCTGCGTATAGCATGGAGCCGAAAACAGCCATAGTTTTTAAATAGAAAAGCCAATTTCTGTTGTAATTTTTTGTCATAAGACTGAATAAATTATTAAGTTGTTAAAAAAGGCTTAGGCTGAAACAAAAGTAATCGATATTTTGGAAAACCAAACAAAATTTAAAAAAACATAAAAAAAGAATTAGCACCTGCATTAAACGACCTAGACTAAGCGCTTAAAACGCTACATTTTCGACATTTTTATTCTTTTAACACCTCAATATCAGATAATTACAAATAAATTGAAAAAAATGACAATATTAATTTGCATTTTTAAAACACATTTGAATTGAAAGTTTGACGCCGTGTATGTTGGTTCGAGTTTCAATGATATTGATTTCAGAGGATGGTGCACTTTTTGCTTAGGTCGTGACACCATCTCTGAAACTCAATATAGCACCAAAAGTGCTATATAAAAACCTGAAGAATAGCATTTTAGTTACGTTTGATGCCCTTCAGAATTTAGTGTTAGGGGGTAAATCTTTTTATCATACGCTTTAGATTAATTACGATTTACCCTTTTTTTTACAGGAAAACAAATAGAATTCATGCATACTTTACGGAAGTAGGATGCTTTCGACTTATTTCCAAATTTTAAGAAAACTAAGTTGCCCAGAAATGGTTCATTTGGTTCTTAAAATTAGGTGGAATATAATTGATTAATCATTAATTTTACTCCCTCTGCAACACTATTATTTACAAAGCCCTTGTTTTAATTTAACAACGGACTGAAACTTTAAAATTTCGGAACCCGTTAATTAAAAATTTTGGTGCATACCACGGACGAAATGCATGTTTTTTTTCGTTAAACGACTAAACGGAACGTATTTTTTAGTTTTAAAACTGATATAACTTGAACGTTGGAATCAACACCCCATTTTAAAGAACATATACTGCAAGCCACTTTCGAACTTATTCTGATGGGCAAAGCGCCCTTGCTAAGTTTCGATTTAATTGCAGAGCACGCCAACTTAACCTTAGAAACTATTTCTAGCCTTTATGAAGATATTGATGCCATTAGTTTAGAATTAACTATTGTTTCTTTAGCCAGACATAAGGAAGAATCTCTTGCGCTTTCACAACAAAGAGGCTTGGAAGCTTTAAGCAATCTACTTACGCACGATCTTAAATTCTTTTATGACTTAGAAATGGATAGGAAAATAGTTGGATCAAGTCAATATTCTGAATCATTCCGATTATTTGATGAATATATGGACAAGACCTTGCCTCACATTTATTTTCAATTCTTGGAGCATAATCCGAATCTTATTCCATCAGACGAAACAGACCTTTTCTATTACAGTCAATTCATCGCACATAGTATTTTGTTTTTCAATAGAGCAAATCTTGCCCCTTTGATAAGCAAGATAGAAGACCGAAAACAAATAACGGAACAAATAATAGCAAGTTTGTTTGGTCGTCCACATTTTACACTTTCCAAGTTTCAAACCCAAGATGAGCAACATCAGTTACCGTAAGAAGATTTTAGCTGCGGTGCGCCACATAGCATCGGTTCAACGAGATATGAACGGACTTAACATTAAGAATATCGCAAAAACAGCGAATGTTAACGAGAAAATAGTTAGAGCCGAATTTAAAGATTTGAATGAGATTTTTTATGAAGCAGCTATTTTGAGATTTAAAGAGCACGAGTTAAAATCTGTTCAGATATCTAACTTAACGGGCTCCTATGCACTTGCAACGTTGATACGCCATGATTTAGAATCTATTATTTTGATTTCTAGATACACTCTAGAGAACCAAAATCAAGAATTGTCTAAGTACACGGTAAATGCTTTTAACTATATCCAAAATTACTTTGATAACGTAATGCCTAAATACTATTACCACATTTTTAGTAAAAATCCGTCATTACTACCTAACAAGGCAATAAATGCAAGACTGTACGCTCACTTCATTGTGCATAGTTTATTCTTTTTCACCAAAAAAGAACTCTACCTTACCAACCCTGCGCCTGAGGAGATTAAAAATATAACCAAACGAATAATTAACAGTTTGTTTGTGGATCACCAAGAAACATCGACTGTCGGGAGCTAGAATTTTCTTGATTTCTTGTTCCTGTCTTTTTAGGCTAATCAAAGTAGAGGCCTAATGAGACCCTGATGCTTTGTAAATCGTATTGACGTCTTACCTCTACATTAGTCCATCCCGACCATTGCTGCCAGATTACTTCATTGTAGATTTCACCATACGAAGTGTAATTATAGCCCAGTTTTAGATAGGTTGCCACGTGTGGTCTTTTCTTGGATATAATGCCCACACTAGGATTGATGTATGCACCGCCATTTTTTTCTATTAATTGGCTACTCGAATTATTGTCATGCGCAAAACTATACCCCACACCTACATCGTAAAAAGCAGATAGTCCGCCATCCCTAAGATTACCGCGCAGACTCACTCCTACCGGTACCAAATCTGAGGTTAAGTTAAACATATAATCGTACCCCACACATGCAGCAAGACCAAGATGTCTATTTTGGTTAAGATACTTCCCTATAGAAATCTTAAATCCTGGATTTAGTATGGCGCCCCAATCAGATTGACCACCACCAAGCCGCACATCAAAAGTGCCAAATAACGTAGAATCGATAAAATCATAGTGCGGCTTAACCAATTGAATTGTCTCCATTTTATTTTGTACAACCGCAAAATCTATATAGGCTATATCATCCCAATCGAGTAGGATACTATCTTTCCAAGTTGCCTTCAATACAACCTGCTTATCTTTACTCACGCTTACAAGCTCTCCTTTAAGCACCATACCTTTTTTCAGTCTCACTTCGGCGTACTGTTGCCCAAAACTGCTTCCTGCAAGGAGAATCAAGACAAAAGTCAAGAAGTTGAGCTTTAATTTATTACAATGCATAGACAAAAATAACATTGATTATCCTGAATTAAAATGAAATATTTGTGCAAGTATTTTTTTTTAAACGTAAAACATGAAATCAATTCGTTTCACTCCGGTATCGCTCGTATTATTTTTTGCAGTGATTTTTTCTTTTTCTGGCTGCAGTAGAGATTGCACCGAATTCAGAACCTACATTAAGTACATTCCTTTAGAAAAAACAATTACAGAAATACGCAGTAGTTTTAAGGTAGAAGCCCCCAAAACCCTCGATAACCCAAAGAAAATTTATATTTATGAGAAGTATTTATTTATTGTGGATGAGTTTAAAGGCTTTCAAATCGTGGACAACAGTGATGTAAATAGCCCGACGCCATTGCATTTTATACACCTAGACGGATGTACGGATGTTTCGGTAAATAATGGCATTATCTACGCAAACCAGGGACCTGACATAGTGAGCTTATCCATAGATAATGCAGCAAACATTCAGCTTACAGGCAGAGTTCAAGATGTAATGAATACGGCACTTAAAATTGGTGCTAATTTCATTTATGACTATGAAAAAGTAGAGGTAACCGAAGAAGTTCCGTGTGGTTCTAGTTCTATCAGGTCGGGTAGAAACGATTTCTTTACAGCCGAAAAGAATGATTTTTCTATTTCAAACACAGGTTCATCTGGAGGTAACAATTCGGGCACAGGAGGCTCTATGGCACGAATGAGCTTCGTTGAAGGAATTTTGTACCTGGTAGATAACACCTCGCTTACTACCATAGATGTAACGAACGGATTCAAAACATTGTACACCGGAAATATTGGATTTGAGATAGAAACCATTTTTGGCTCTTCAGCTCATCTATTTATAGGAACATCCACTGGTATGTTAATTTACAACCGAAATAATGGTTACCAGCCAACGTATCTTAGCGGGATTAGTCATGCCCGTGGCTGTGATCCTGTTGCTGTACAAGGAGATTATGCGTATGTAACGGTGAGAGGCAATGGAAATTGCGGAGAAGCAAATGATGAATTGCTCGTTGTGGACATTAGTACTATCAGTACTCCTAAACTACACAGTGCACATGCCATGAATTCTCCTTACGGGTTAGGGCTAAATAACGATGTGCTGTTTATTTGTGATGGAACGTCTGGCCTTCGTATTTTTGACAAACGTAATCTAGCAACGATAACACAAAACGAGTTAGCAACGGTTACGGGTATTGATGCTTACGATGTTATCCCTCTGGAGACCACCTTTATCTTATCTACGAGTCAAGGGGTTTTTCAATACGACTACACAGACGTAACCAAGCCAAGATTACTTAGCAAACTGTATTAGTTAGAAGATGTAATTGGCTTTAGATGGAGCTTAGTTTCTGCAAAAAGGAAACTTGCTTCTTTCACAGCGTCAATATCTGTGCTGAATAAGCTGCTTGCCATAGCGTGAGCCCCAACCTCCTCAAATTGCTTAATTTCTTTGATGGGACTTCCTAATTTTTTGTACATTTCTTGTATCGCTACTACAGAAACTACGTCGTCTTGTTGCGACTCATTTTTATAATAGTACCCCACAAACGTAGGGACGGTAATTTGCGCAAATGTAGCTTCTACCATGGTCGCTTCTAATAACTTTTGCATTTCTACAATTGCCTCAAGTCTGTATTTGGTATGCCAGTATTGTTCTGCCCCTTTGGGCGCTTCCCAAACATTGTACTTATCTCCTTTTATGAGTCTGGCAATCTGTAATCCCCAAGGTCCAGAAACAATAAAGGCGCGTTTATCAAAAACCCTAATGTTAGGGGAATAATTGAGTAAGGCATGAATTTTATTGGTAGAATCCGAGGCTAGATATAGTGCAGATGTACAGCCGGTGCTGGTAGACATAACGATTACTTTCTTACCCATGGTTTGTGCCACTGCTAATGCTTTTTGAGCACTTAGCGTCCATGACTCAGCGGTATAATTGAGCATAGGCTCTTCTTCTATTAACCCGTGTTCTGCAAGTAATGGCGCATACAAATTCATGCCATAACGCTTCGCAAAATCCTTACTTACAGGACGCCCTTCTGCAGGGGAAGCAGAAAATCCATGTAGATATAGCAACACAAATTCAGTCGTTTTTCCGGCAGAATCTGCCCAATAAAATTCACTTTCGTTTCCTGGTCGTATTTCCTTTTGGCTTTCAAGCTCTTTTACCCACGATTCAACATTAGCATGTTTTGCAACTTCACTCTGCACATCCAAAGGAATTGCAGGATTACTTTTAAATGGTGAAGGCTTTGGGCCTACTAAAAATAAAAGTGTCAATACACCAATAAATCCGACTATGCCGAGTATAATTTTTTTCATGATTATAATTCACAAAATTAAGCATCGTCTTTAATCCAAGCTACCTTTTATGAAAGACTATGAAATTAACAAGGTATTTTATTATTTTCGGCATCTCTTAACCGTAAGCGTATATGCCAAGAATAAACCCGCAATATATAACGAGCCGCAAAAGCGTTTGGCTTTTCATCCTAGCCTTTTTTTGCACCTTATTTGTAAATGGTCAAACCATATCCGGGAAAGTAATAAATACGAATAATGAACCATTAGCTGGCGCTTATGTTACCGTTCCAACAGTGAAAGGTGCAGGTGCTATCACAGATGAGAGTGGTGAGTTTAAACTTAAAGTACCGACATTACCTGTTGCTATCAAAATTTCATACTTGGGATATGCTGACCTTGAACTCACCGTAACAACAGGCGATAAAACGATAAAAGCCACCATGTTAGAAGCCAATGAAAATGTGCTAACCGGTGCAACAGTTAGAGCGAGTAGAGTTTCCGAAAAGCAAAAAGAGCAACCACTTACCGTAGAATCGATGGGACTAAAGGCCATTCAAGATGCGCCCGCAGCCTCGTTTTATGAAAGTTTAGGCAACATGAAAGGAGTGGATGTAACGGCAGCAAGTCTTGGATTTAGAGTAGTAAACACGCGTGGTTTTAACAGTACTAGCCCTGTACGTTCATTGCAACTGATAGATGGAGTAGACAACCAATCACCAGGATTAAATTTTAGTCTCGGTAATTTCTTAGGAGCGAGTGATTTAGACTTAAAAAGAGTAAATGTAATAGCAGGAGCCAGTAGCGCATTTTACGGCCCAAATGCATTTAACGGGGTAATAGCTATGGAGACGAAAGACGCATATGATTTTCCGGGGCTTACCACAGAACTTAAAATAGGCGAGCGTAATTTAATGCAATTTGCGGCACGATACGCTGGCTTTACCACAAATGAAAAAGGCCAAAAGAAGTTTGGGTATAAAGTAAATGCATTTTATATGCAAGCAAATGACTGGAAAGCAGAAAACTATAACCCAACACAAGACAGTGAACATGGTCCTGGTAATCCTGGAGGTTATGACGCTGTAAATAGGTATGGAGATGAAGTACTTGCCAATGGTAATGACGACTTTGATGAAGCAGCACGGATTTATGACAAAGGAGCAGGCTTAGGAACCTTTTATAGAACCGGGTATAATGAGAAAGATTTGGTGGATTACGGCACAGACAACCTTAAGCTAAATAGCACACTGAGCTATATGCTAGATGATAGCTTGCAGCTGGACTATGCTTTTAATTTTAGCACGGGGAGTACTGTTTATCAAGGAGATAACAGGTACAAACTAGAGAATATTCGTTTTTGGCAGAACAAAATAGAGCTGAAACAAAAGGATAAATTTTTCTTTCGGGTGTACAGCACAAACGAAAATGCAGGCAACACTTATGATATCGTAACTACCGCATTTAGATTGAACGAAGCCGATAAGGAAGAAGGCGATTGGTATAATGACTATGAGCGATACTGGCGTAGAACGGGCTATAAGCAAGTAGAAGCATTACCCGGTTATGTTCCTTACGATCAGACTATACACGCGTCGCAAGAAGAGTGGTACAAGACCATCTATTTACCTTTTATTGATGCCAACAGAGATGCAATCAATACATTCCATACAAACAATAGAAAAACGACAGATGTTGGAAGAATAGCGCCGGGAACTAGTGATTTTGACAGCACCTTTAGGGATATTACCAGCAGACTATTTACCGAAGGTGGCACCCGATTTTATGACCAATCCGCTTTGTATCATTATCAAGGCGAGTATAAATTCAAACCTTCATTTGGCGCTGTTACCGTTGGAACTAGCGGAAGACTTTACGCGCCAGAGTCAAAAGGCACTATCTTAAACGATACAGGGGATGTTGTCATACGAAATTTTGAAGCAGGCATTTATGCCGGAATTGACAAACGTTGGCAATCGGATCGGATGATTTTAAATATCACCACCCGACTAGATAAAAATCAAAATTTCAACTTTTTGGCTTCTCCTGCAACATCATTCATCTACAAAGTACGTAAGAATCATGTGATTCGCAGTTCTTTTTCTGCGGCTATTCGTAATCCAACCTTAGCAGATCAGTATTTACTGTACGACGTGGGTAGAGCCACCTTATTAGGAAATTTAAATGGGTTTGATTCTCTGATTGATATTCAATCATTTAGAGATGCATTTGCTACCAATATTGATATTTCAAAAATTAAATATTACAACGTAGACCCGATACGACCTGAGCAGGCTCGAACATTTGAAATAGGGTATAAAGGAAACGTTGCAGACCAATCTGTTTTTATAGACGCAGGATACTACTATACGTTTTACAAAGATTTTATTGGATACAATATTGGGCTAGATGCCGATTTTGATGCCCAAAGCGGATTGCCGAATGGTGTTGCCGTATACCGAGTTGCGGCGAATGCAACCTCGGGAGTGACAACTCAAGGCACCAGTATTGGCATTAATTACTTCTTCAAAAAATATGATTTTGGGGTAAATCATTCGTGGAATGTATTGAACAAAAAAGGTGCAGACGACCCTATTGTTCCTGCTTTTAACACTCCAGAACATAAATTCAACATTAGTTTCACGGGGACCAAGTTAAAGCTTCCTGGAAGTAAAGCGGAGAACTTTGGTTTTGGTGTTAATTACAAATGGATACAAGGTTTTGTGTTTGAGGGATCTCCTCAGTTTACGGGAACGGTTCCTACGTATGACATGGTCGATTTTCAGATCAACTATGAGATAAAAAAGCACAACACCACCTTAAAACTCGGTGGATCAAACCTATTTGGCATCATGCCGTTGTTTGACAAAAATGGAGAAAATGCACAACGAAGCGTTTTCAATAACCTTAATTATCAGGTATATGGAGGTCCATTTGTGGGTAGAATGCTCTACTTCTCAGTGCTAACAAACCTGGATATGAAGAAAAAATAATCATATTAATTAATTATTTATATTGCACCTCTTAAATTTAACAAAATGAAAAAACAGTACTTATTATCATTAATTATTGGCTTTTGCGCAATTACGGCATCAGCACAGCTTAGATATGTCGATCCGATATATTCAAAGGCAGACATTGAAGTAGTGAGCAACGTGAAATTTGCAACTAACATTGACTTCTTAACTTCAAAGCTGACTAATCCAGCAAAAATTGGTGCAGACATAGTTGCACTTAAAACTGCTGTGGCTATGAGCCAACAAATCCCAGCGACGTATTACAATCCTGCAGATACCAATTCTGTTGTAAAAGTAACTGACCTTAAAATGGATATCTACAAGCCAAAAGCTTCTGTAGATACGAAAACAGATAGACCTGTGATTATCTTTATTCACACTGGAAACTTCTTACCACCACCAATCAATGGATCTCCTAACGGAATTAAAACCGATAGTTCTGGTATTGTACTTTGTACAGAATGGGCTAAAAGAGGTTACGTGGCTGTATCGGTAGATTATCGTTTAGGCTGGAATCCACTTGCTGCAAGTGTAGAAGAGAGAAGAGGCCAATTACTTAACGCGGTATACAGAGCTATACATGACGTTAAGATAGCTGTAAGAACATTAAAGACTAATTCTGAAGTATATGGTATAGATACAGGAAAGGTTGTACTTTACGGTGAAGGTACTGGTGCATATATCGCATTAGCATACGAGACTCTAGATAAAAATTCAGAAATGGAATTAACCAAATTTAGAGCAGGCGGCGTAGGACCATCATACATCAATAGAGCTAACGTAGGTGAAATAGACGGTAGTGGTGGAACTTTCAATCTTTATGGTAAATCTACTGTAAGTGATAAAATAGCTGCTGTAGTTACTGCAGGTGGCGCATTAGCAGACACTTCTTGGTTAGAAGCTGGAGATGCTCCTATGATTGCTTTTCATTGCGTAAGAGACCCATTTGCACCATTTAACGAAGGAACTGTAGTTGTACCTACTACCAACGAAGACGTGGTAGACGTACAAGGCGCTAACCTTTACATTCAAAAAGCAAACGCAGTAGGAAATAACGACATCATCAAAGACATCAAAGCAAATGACCCTTACACTGCAGCAGCTGAAGCTAACTACGGTAAAACAGTTGGTTATATTTATGATGCTCCAGACGATAAAGTAACTATTAATACTAGCGTAAAAGGATTGTTCCCTGTTTTACTTCCAATTGCTTCTACACTATTAAACAACCAATCAAGCCCTTGGCAATGGTGGGATCCAGCATCTCCTCTTGCAATGGCTGACGTTTCTGGTGGAGCAGGATTTACTGCACACATGAATAGCTTACAGTCTAACCCAGACATGTCTCCAACTAAAGGTAGAACTTATGTAGATACTATTATGGGCTATGCTTGTCCTAGAATAGCGCTTATCACTGGTGATATTGCACTTAGCCAATTATCTGTAAATGAAGTACTTTCTGCAAGCATTGCTAACGTTTATCCTAACCCAGCATCTAATAATGTAACTATATCTGTTGACGCTAAATACAGCGTAAAAAGCATTAAATTATTTGATGTTACAGGTAGAGAAGTTTTATCTACTGAAGCAGGAAACAACGTAACATTAAGCCTTGAAACTCTTCAAGCAGGATACTATTTTGTAAATGTATATACTACAGAAGGTGTAGCATCTTCTAAACTTATCAAAGAGTAATCTTAACTAAAATTTAGAAAAGCCCGTCTTCTTATCGAAGACGGGCTTTTTTTATGTCCTTTTTTTTTAAAACCACCATAAACCTATAGATTGATAGGCACCCAAAAAGCACATTAAACTAAAAAGGCCAATCCGATTTCGAATTGGCCTTGTATTACAGTAATCGTTTCGCTTTAAAACGAACCTCTTATGGTCAGACTAAAGCTACGTCCCGAAGCGCTAATGTTGGATGCAAACACACGGTAATTTAAATCGGTAATGTTTTCAACCGCCCCCAAGAGTTGAACGTTTTTCCCCACTTGATAACCTAACCTTGCGTTAAGCGTGAGCCAAGCCGGCATGTAACCCTTAACTGGGTCGGCACTGAATGCCTGATTATCTTCACCATACGGGTTGTAATCCTTGGTTTTCTTTGCACCGTTATACAGTACAAAAAATTCTGTTTTTAGTTTCTCTTTTTGATACATCACACTCGTCTTTCCAAACGTTGGCGCTATATGATCTAAAGGAATTTCCTCTGTACCACTTGTAATGCGTCCGAAGGTATAATTCGTAGTATGCGTAAAACTAAGTGTACTGGTAAGTTGCGCAGAGATTGAAAAATTAGCACCATAAAGATAGGCTTCAGAAGCATTGACGCTGCTTATTACCTGGCTCAATTGTCCACTGTAAATAATACTATCTTGCCCATTAAACGTAGACGTTTTAGTAGTAATAGCGTTGCGATACCATGTATAAAATCCAGTAGCACTTACGGTTAACTTATCGTTCCACATTTTACTTGCGTTTAGATCTAAGTTGTAGGTGTATTCTGGCTTCAAGTTGGGATTAGGTACAATAACAGAACCGGGAACACTCTCAAAAACTTTACTTAAATCGTCTACATTGGGTGCTCTAAATCCGCTTGAGGCAAGCACACTCAACTTCCACTCCTTTGTAGGTCTGAAGATTAAGCCAAGATTTCCGTTAACGGCTACATTATTTTGCTCAATACTATTTACGGGGAAGGGGAAAAATGTAGTATCGTTAAACTTAGCGTTAAGACTCACAGAACTCAATCTTAAGCCATCATTCAACACCCATTTATCGTTTATTTTATAGGTATGCCCAAGGTATATAGCAGCACTACTCATTGTTGATCCTCCGTCGGGGTAACGCGTGTCCAATGGTTGCTGATTACCCGTTATGATATTCTCTTTACTCGCCGTAGAATTTACACTATTGGTCCACGCATCAACGCCATAATGAAATTCATGTTGACGTAACTTTTTAGAGAAATCTGCATTTGCTGTTACAATATCCAGTTTTTCAATCCTGTGATTTAACGTATTACTTCTAAACTCTCTGTCGTTTCTGCTTTCTTCTATATTCTGATAAGCCACTGTAATTCTTCCGTTAGAATACCATCCCGTATTTTTGTTTAGGTTCAAGGTATACGCACTAAGCAATCTTTTTTGAGGGCCATAATACCACTCCGCAAATTTAGGAGAAATGCCGATAGCCTGCGTAAGTCTATCGTAGCGAGGAATATCTGTAGACGACGAATACTGTACATTTAGGGTATGACTAACTCTATCATTTTGTTTAAACAAGAACTTTTGCATTAGATCATATTGTGAATATCCAGATCCTTTTTGTACTGCCGCATTCGGGTTACTTATTACTGTATCCATTCCATTAATCCTGTCAACACTCCAAGGTCGTAGTCCAAAGTCGCCGTACATTGTATTTCTATTCGCACCTTGTTTTAAATCTCCAAAAGAAGAATAGGTTAAACTCGTAAATGACCCAAACTTAGTTGAACCAAGACTAACATCTGCGTGTACGGTTTGACCCGAATTAGCTGAATTGTATCGCAACATAGCATTTGACGTAACGTGTAATTCCGGACCACTGCTTAACGTTGGATTTTTGGTATAGAAATGCATAACACCACCCAAAGCGTCACTGCCGTACATTACACTACCAGGGCCAAAGAGAACCTCTATTTTCTCCATGGCTGAATTATCTAACGTGAGTATATTTTGCAAGTGACCGCCACGATAAATCGCATTATTCATGCGTACTCCGTCTACTACCATAAGCACTTTATTGGTTTCAAAGCCCCGAATAATTGGACTTCCGCCACCTTGCTGACTTTTCTGCACCAAGATATTTCCGGTATTTTGCATTACATCAGCCGTAGTTTGCTGGCTCATAAAGGCAAGCTCCTTTTTACTGATTACGTCAAATTGCTGTGCAATGTTTTTCGCTTTCTCTTCAAACTTATTGGCAGATACTACGACTGTATTAAAATCTCGAATCTTCTCATTGAGATACACTTTAAAATTACTCTTTTGTAAATCTACATACGATACGGTAAAGGGAACATACGCTGCTAAGCTTATGATAATATCCGTAGATTTTTCAAACTTCTGTACATTGGCCACACCGTTAGTATTGGTGCTTTCTGTAAGGTTATTATTGAGAGATGAAATCTTTACTCCTGCCAGAGGATTAAGTTCCATATCTGTTACTATTATATTTTGGGCAATACTAGAAATGCTTAAAAAGCATAACGCCAGTAACCCGATACTTTTTTTATTCATTGGGTTTATAGTTAAAAAATTGAGTGTTTAATTTATCATAATGCCTTAATTATGAAATAGATAATCACAGATTAATAGACTTATTCTTCCGTGATAAACGTCAATTTGGGCGATCAGCCCCTCCCATAATTGGGTGGTGGTGTTTCTACTTCTGGACACCTAGAAACCGTTGACTCGTTCCTAAAATTAGCTATTTCCTTACTATAAGAGAACATCCTATTAGGAACTAGACTGTAGGTAATACTTAAATACTCGGAGGCATTTTGTACCTTGAGCACATTTTTCTTAGCATGGGAACTCATATTCACCAAGTCATCCAAATGCTTAAATAAGGCCTCTTCTTGTGTATCTGTTATACAAACATATCTTACGGAATTGGCATGTATAGACTTGGAAACAACGTCATACATTTTACCCTTATAGATAAATTCCTTATGTTCACGAACCCAGGTAAGTGCATTCAATTCACTATTTTTAAGTTCAATTACGTTTAGTTCGTTGGGAGGAACGGTACTTTTCAGTTTGCTCTTCACTTCCTTCCGTACCGCTTCTATTTGTAAATAATTGGTCACCATACTACCTGCTAATTGGTAGCCAAGTAATGCGAGCAATATATAAACAACTGTTGGTTTCACTCTTTTGAGGATATCCGATTTAGTCTTTTTTAGAGAAATCTAAATCATACTGCAATTGTAACATAATGGTGTGATTATTTTCTGCTTTATGCGCATCTGCTTTAACCAATAGTTGATTCATATAGCCTGCTTGTAAATTAAACCTCTTCCGCCACTGATATCCAACATTAGCTCCTATCCTATTTTGGTTTAGCAAATTGTACACAGGTCCTGGTTCTAAATCTACAAAAACCTCGTTCCATCCATTTAAGTACCATGTTTTTTCCTGCTTAGTAGGTTTATTAATTGGGACATTCAGATTATACCATTACCTAAATCGATTCGCATACTTTATACCGTCATTTACATAGTTTCCTTCAACAGCATCTATTGCTTTTTTCTGAATAAATCGTTCCTCTATTCTGTACCTATGCATCATAAATGTAGTTCAGTTATCAGTATAGCTAACTTCAGTGTGTCATATTTTTTAAGATAACAAAACTTATAAAGCGACTCTCGGTTTTAGACTAACATGAGAGGTCTTGTCTGACCCGTCCGCTATCTAAATCATGCAGAAAATTTCACCTTTTCTAATCTATCCATCTAAAAATATCATTCAGGGAACTTCAGACACAATTTAGTATCCTATTCATCTGATTTAGTCGAAAATAAAATGAAATAAAGTTTATACTATTGATAGATTCGCATCCGATTTTGAAGAGTACATCTTTATTGTTAAAACTTAACTTATTACTAGCTCTTTTGCTAGGTGTTTTTCTTTGCACAATAGGTGAAATGAACCTAGCGGAGGCGGACAGCTCTCATTACGTTAATTTTCATAATATAGAGCACTCTAGTATTATCAAACGTCCGAAATTACATACCCAAAACTCAGATTCAGACTCAAAAAGTAATTCTTTACAAACTAGTTTATTCTTTTGGGAAGTAGAAGATGATAATGTAAGCGAGAGCATTGCTAGTGTCCCTGTAAATAAAACTCAAAACTTCTGCCGTTTTAAACTAGCAATTTCTAATAAGCTTTATGAGAGGATAATCGGTTTACTTCTCAATAAACACCTCAATGCACGTGCAAGAGAGCAAAGAATGCTCTTATTTCAAGTTTTTAGACTTTAGTACTAAAACGTAAAAGGGGTATCACTCCTTGCATTTTTATCTACGCATACATTAAAGGTGGCAAAGTATCACAAGTGCGTGCTTACCTAGGACTGGAAAGAGTCTAAAAATTTTCAAACACCATTTTAAACATAAATAAATTAACGCCAAACCGGCACTAAATCGTAATGAAAAACGTCATTATTTTAATGAGCTTTTGCACTATTTTGCTTAGCACAAGCTGCACATCAGAAAAAAAAGAAAAAGAGATTGTAAAGTATCTTGTAACGAGCCCTTTGCTATTAGACACTACAGCAATATACAGCTATGTAGGTCAAATTAATGCCATCAATCACATAGAACTAATGTCGCAAGAGAGAGGCTATTTGCAAAAAATATATGTAGATGAGGGTTCGTATGTAAAAAAAGGCCAACTATTATTTAAAATAATGCCGAATCTATACGAAGCCGAGTATGGCAAATCTAGAGCAGAAGCAAGACTAGCAGAGATAGAGTATCTCAACACTAAAGCCCTTGCTGACAGCAATATAGTGTCTAAAAATGAACTCGCTATGGCAAAGGCTAGATATGATAAAGCTCTAGCCGAACAGAGCCTGAGAAAAACCCATGTAGGATTTACGGAGATAAGAGCACCGTTTGACGGCATTATTGACCGTTTCAGAGTAAGGCTAGGTAGTTTAGTAGATGAAGGAGAATTGCTTACTAACCTGTCTGACAACCATCAAATGTGGGCCTATTTTAATGTACCTGAGGCAGAGTATTTAAACTATCAATCGAAGCTAATCAAGGATAAGGTTTTCCGTGTTGATTTAGAGCTAGCA
>CAMDCQ010000018.1 GCA_945890595.1 Chitinophaga pinensis | reverse complement strand
TACCAAGACAGTTTTCACTTACTAATTTAATAGTTTTGGTACCTGAAGTAGGAAATACGTGCGTCACATTTGTAGTGTTGTACGTAGTTACGGTAGCACCATCTGTAACGGTCCATTTATGAGAAATGTATCCGCTTTGGTTAGAGTTATTAAATGTTACCGGAGTACCTACATAAGCTGTAGCAGGAGCAAAGAAGTTGCTGCTTAATCCTCCAGATGGAGAAAGAACAGTAACCGTGTAATCCTCAGTTTCACCCCAAGTAAAAGACGCACAAGGGTTTGTTGCTGTACCTTCAACTACAATAACTCTCAATCTAGTGTTACCCGCCTTTGCAGTACAAGGCACTGTAAAGTTATACGAAATTACTGTTCCAGAGGTGCCAACAGAGCTAGTTCCAGTTCCAAGCATCTCGCCAGCATCCGTCAAATCTCCGTCGCCATTGTAATCAATCCAAGCGTTTGCAGTTCTGCCGTAGTTTCCACCACAAGTACCCACAGTAATATCTATAGTGTATTTTGCGCCAGGAGATAAATCTGCAGGAGCTACTGAGCTAGTGAAATCAGTATAGGTTGCACATCCTGTAGAAGTTGTGTTGTTATCGATAGTAGCAGAACTGCCAACCAATACAACTCTGTCACATTTTGAATCAGCCGTTGACGTGGCTCCAGATGAGCAGTACTGAGCATTTGCAGAACCGAAAACGGCTACTGTAAAGAGCGTCAGCAAGCTTTTTGTTAAGTACTTGTTTTTAATCATTTTTTTCATTGTGTTTAGTTATTAGAAACAAATGTCTAAAAAGGTTGCATAACATGGGCATTTATTATTTTCGTTTTTAGACCAATTATCGTTTAACAGCAATTCTTAGTGTAAAAAAGACACTTTACAATTACGTAATATGATAGTAATCAAGGGTGTATACAGAATAATATCGTCAAATGTCATTTTATCGTCACGAAATAAAAAAAATCGGGATTAATGTTAGCAACTAGATCTTCAGAATGTCAATCTAATGTTTTCTCTTTGCTCAACTAAAATGGAATATTCAACTATTTACTCCGAATTAAATAAAAATCAGCAAAAAGCAGTGGATACCATTGAAGGTTGTGTGATGGTTGTTGCTGGTCCAGGCACAGGAAAAACGCAAGTATTAGGAGCACGCGTTGCCAGTATTTTGACGACCACAGATGCCTCTCCCGAAAATATTATTTGTCTCACGTTTACCGAAGCAGCAACGGTCGCACTGCGATCGAGATTAGTTAAATTTATAGGGTCAGAAGCATATCGGGTTAACATATATACCTACCATGGGTTTTGCAATACGGTAATACAAGAAAACAAGGATTTGTTTGGTATTCAAGACATTGACCCTGTTTCAGAATTAGAGACCATAGAGATTATACACGAAATAATAGATGAGCTGCCAAATAATAGTTTATTGAAGCGTTTTACGGGTGAAGTTTATTACGACACCAATGACCTCAAAAAATTAATCGGATTACTTAAAAAAGACAATCTTAATCCAGCTAAAATCTCCCAAAAAATAGCGTTCGCAAAAGAAGAATACCTCAGTCAGGATTCAAGTTATTATCAAAAAAAATATAAAGATTTTGCAAAGGGAGACTTAAAGCAAAAGGCTTTTGATGAGCACTGCGCGAGTCTAGATAAACTTCAAGAAGCATGTAACTTGCTTGATATATATGACGCAAAGTTAAAAACTAGGAAACGCTACGATTTTAGCGATATGTTGGCTTGGGTGCTTCATGCTTTGCAAACCAATGAAGAGCTGCTGCTAAAATATCAAGAACAGTATCAATACTTTTTAGTAGATGAATATCAAGACACGAATGGCATTCAGAATGATTTGCTATACACGCTTATTAGTTATTGGGAAAATCCAAATGTTTTTGTTGTAGGTGACGATGATCAATCTATTTATAAATTTCAAGGTGCTAATGTCGAAAACATATTTGACTTTTATAAGAAATACGAGTCATATGCGAAGCTTATTGTCCTGGATCAAAACTACCGTTCAAGCCAATCCATTTTAGATGGGAGCAATGCCATAATAAAACACAATGATGAACGATTAGTGGGTAAAGTCCCTGGACTAAATAAAGAAATTGTGGCTTCAAATGATGACGTTTCTAGCATACAAAATGCATTACAAATAGTAGAATATCCGAACTTATTTCATGAGATTGTGGGCATTACAGCTAAGTTAAAAAAACTGCGAGATACGGGAGTGCCTCTTAAAAATGTAGGAATACTGTACAGAAAACACGCTCAAAGTGAAGAACTTATCAAGTTTTTGCAAGCCGAGGGCATAAGTTACAATGTTGCTAAATCTCAAAATGTACTTCTAGTACCTCTTGTATATCAACTTAATAATTTATTGACATACCTAGCTGCCGAAAGTCAGCGATTAGACAGCGGTCAGCACCTGTTATTTGAGATTTTACATTACCATAATTTTAAGTATCTCTCCGCTTTTGATATTGGACGAATGAGTGCTAATTTTGCTAAAGATCGCACTGCTGGCTGGCGAGAGCAATTGCACAACTTACCTCAAGAGTTAGGATTAGATACCGAAAGTAAAAAAGAACTTCGAGCATTTTTAGCAGATGTAGAATATTGGCTAAAAGAAATGCATAATGTCACTTTACAAACCTTAGTAGAAGGAATTATGTCAAAGATGGGTTTTGTTTCCAGAGCATTGGCAAGCAGCGACGCCACTCATCAGATACAATGTCTGAAGACCTACTATAATTTTTTAAAAGAAGAAACAGCGCGCAATCCTTACTTATCCCTTCGCGATTATTTAAAAAAAATAGAGCTGCTTGAGAAGAACAAGCTTGGACTTAAACTAAACAAAATAGTACACGGAATAGATGGGGTAAATCTAATGACGGTTCACGGATCTAAGGGACTTGAGTTTGATTATCTGTTTGTGCTGGGTTGTACAGAAGATAAGTGGGAAAAAGAGAAAACCGCACTTCCTTACAAACTCAATTTGCTGCTTCCTGGTGAACCTCAAAAAGCGTCTGAGGAAGAAACGAGAAGATTGTTTTATGTGGCTTTAACGCGAGCAAGAATTCACCTAGAAGTAAGTTATGCCATGCGAGACGATAAAGGAAAGCCTTTAACTAAAAGTTTGTACGTTGTAGAGCTAGAAGAAAGCAATGCAGCAGTGCATAGAAAAGATGAGGCTTCTGAAGATGAACTTTTACATTTCTTTGATTTTATGCTTCTTCAAAAAAACGATACTTACGTTTCATTGATTAAACAAGATTTTGTAAAGAAAGAGGTCGAAAACTTTAGACTTAGTGCGACTAATCTAAATAGTTATTTAAAATGTCCTGTCACCTTTTTTTATCAGAATATCTTGAGGGTGCCTTCAGCCAAAGGAGAAAGTGCCACATTTGGAACCGCAGTGCACAGTGCCTTGGATGGACTGTTTAAGAAATTAAGTGAGATAAATACACCAGAAGAAGCTAAAAAATTAATGAATACTAAATTTTCGGCGGCCATGAATGGGAGCAGAGAAGCATTCACAAAAGAAGGACTGGAGAGAAGGCTTTATTATGGTTCTGAAATATTAACCAAATACTACGATAATTACGCGAGCAGTTGGGGTAATCTAGGAGAAATAAAAACAGAGCTTTACCTAAAAAATTGCGAAATAGACGGTGTACCTATTAGAGGGCAGATAGATAAAGTCATCCTAAATGACAAAAAAGTCACTGTGGTAGACTTTAAAACAGGTAAGTGGGATTATGGAAAGAAAAAAGTTAGTCCGCCTACGAGATTGGAGGATAATCCCAAAGAATCTAACTTTGAAAAAAGATACGGCGGTGATTATTGGCGACAAGTACTCTTTTATAAGGCGTTGATAGAAAGTGATACATCTCAAAATCTTAAGGTAATAAGTGGAGAGATTGATTTTATTGAACCGGATAAGGAAGGTTTTCATAAAAGTAAAATAATGGTGACAGACGATCATTATGATTTTGTCAAAAAGCAAATCAAGTCCACTTATGAAAGTATTCAACAGTTGGAATTTGACAAAGGCTGCGAAGAGCAAGAATGCCAGTGGTGTAACTTTAATTCTTCTTATAAAAAGCAGGAGGCTTACAATGCGATCAGCTTAATAGTGGACAATGAGTCACCAATGGACGAAACATGACGGTATAAAGATTCAGAAATCCTAAAACATTAAGTACTTTTGTCACGTTATCAATAAACAATGGAATTAACAGACGTAATAACCATATATTCAGAGAAGACTCCTAACCCGGAGTCCATGAAATTTGTGGCTAATAAAATGATTTTGCCAAATGACAGTATAGACTTTAGAACAAATGAAGGTCTTGAAACGTGTCCCATGGCTAAGGAGTTATTTGAGTATGACTTTGTGAAGGGTGTTTTTATCATGAATAATTTTGTATCAGTTACCAAAAAAGCTGATTATGAATGGTTCGATATAATCCCTCAATTAAAAAAGTTCGTGCAAGAGTACCTTGAGGCAGAAAAGCCTATTGTAGTAATCAAGGAAAATTTGACAGACGAAGAGGAGTCGGAAGTGGTGAGTAAAATCAAACAACTTTTGGAAGATCATGTTCGCCCAGCCGTAGAAATGGATGGCGGTGCAATTGATTTCAAAAGCTTTGAAAAAGGGGTAGTAACGGTTACCATGAAAGGATCATGCAGTGGTTGTCCAAGTAGCACACTTACGCTGAAAGCTGGAATTGAAAATTTACTTAAAAGAATGATACCCGAGGTTGAAGCAGTTGAAGCAGAAGCCGCATAATTAACTAATCCATGAAAAAAACAACTTTACTTGTAGCTGCATTTCTTTTTACTACATCCATTTTTGCTCAAATCAAATTTGAACAAAAAAGTCTAATTAACTTAGGCGTTTTGGAAACGGTGGAGATATATGATGCAAAAACGTATTTACAAAATAACGCCACCGACCCAGCAGATACTTTAATGATCTGGAAGGTAATTGACAAACAACTAGGTGACCCTTCTTGGGAATTAAATGTGTGCACAGGCGGTGTGTGTGTTACAAATGCTCCAGGAGATGTGGAGTATATTCATACCGTGGGTAAAGCAATGGAATTTAAAATCGGTTTTGGATTTTATGATAAACCAGGAGAAGGAGAGTTTAAAGTAGCTGTACGTTCTAAACTCTATCCGGAAATAGCGGATACGGTATATATGAGAATGAAGACAAAAGGCGCTTCGATCTCAGGTATTTCTGGTAAATCATTTCATATGTACCCAAATCCTGCTACCAACCAAGTTAAGATAGACTTTATAAATGGAGGCAAAGAAAACTTGGTTGTATATTCTATTTTAGGATCGGTAGTAATGACAAAAACGATACTATCTGGCGATACGTTGGATATTAGCAAACTTGTAAGCGGTGTTTATATAGTGAGAACTGAGGGTAACACCAGTTTTTCTAAGGTTTTACATAAAAACTAAGGGTTATTATAGTTTCAACGACATATCCCGAGAAAGAGAGTATCTAAAAAACGAATACTCTATAATTGTGGTATAAAAAAAGCGGTAAGTAACTTGATTACTTACCGCTTTTTTATGGTATTTGATATTTTCTAATTACTTATTAATATCAAATGTTTCCATAAACTTGGTGGTAAAATTACCAGCTCTAAAGTCTGGGTCTTGCATAAGTTTAAGGTGTAAAGGTATAGTTGTTTTTATGCCTTCTATCACAAATTCGGACAAAGCACGTTCCATTTTTACGATACATTCTTCTCTAGTTTGAGCAGAAACAATAAGTTTAGCAATCATAGAGTCGTAATGAGGGGGAACGGTGTATCCTGCATAAATATGTGAATCTATGCGTACTCCATGACCTCCTGGTTTGTGAAGCACTTCAATTTTCCCTGGACTTGGTCTAAAGTCGTTGTAAGGATCTTCAGCATTTATTCGACACTCGATTGAATGTTTTTGAGGCAAGTAGTTTTTGCCGCTTATGGGGTGTCCTGCGGCTATTTTGATTTGCTCTTTAATTAAGTCAAAATTAATAACCTCTTCCGTAACAGGATGTTCTACTTGTATTCGTACGTTCATTTCCATGAAGTAGAAATTTTTAAACTTATCTACTAGAAACTCGACTGTTCCTACGCCTTCATACCCAATAGACTCACCTGCTTTGATAGCAGCTTCACCCATTCTAGTTCTAAGGTCTTCATCCGCAAAAGGGGAGGGTGCTTCTTCTAGTAATTTTTGGTGTCTCCGTTGAATAGAGCAATCTCTTTCGGACAGGTGACAAACTTTACCATATTGGTCTCCTGCAATTTGTATCTCTATGTGTCTTGGTTCTTCTACAAACTTTTCAAGATACATGGCATCATTACCAAAGGCTGCTTTAGATTCAGTACGAGCACTATTCCATGCATCTACGAAGTCTTCTTCTTTCCATATAAGGCGCATACCTCTACCTCCGCCGCCAGCGGTGGCTTTTAGCATTACTGGGTAGCCTATTTCTTTAGCTACTTTAAGACCATCTTTTTCATCTTTAAGCAAACCATCAGAACCTGGTACACAAGGAACACCTGCAGCAATCATCGTGGCTTTGGCATTTGACTTATCACCCATACCATTAATCATTTCTGGGCTTGCACCTATAAATTTGATTCCGTGATCACGGCACATTTCTGAAAACTTAGCATTTTCAGATAAGAAACCATAACCAGGGTGAATAGCGTCTGCATTGGTAATTTCAGCAGCTGCTATAATATTGGGCATGCATAAATAAGACTGACTACTAGGTGGTGGACCTATACATACAGCTTCATCTGCAAATCTTACGTGTAAGCTATCCTTATCTGCAGTAGAATACACTGCTACGGTAGCAATACCCATTTCTTTACAGGTACGTATAACTCGGAGAGCAATTTCTCCTCTATTTGCAATTAGTATTTTTTTGAACATGGAAGGCAAGTTAAATTGGTTCGATAAGGAGAAGCGGTTGGTCGTATTCTACGGGTTGAGAATCATCAACCAATATTTTTACAACTCTGCCACTTGCTTCTGCCTCAATCTCATTGAACAATTTCATTGCTTCGATTATACATATAACCTGACCTTTTTCAATAACGTCACCTACTTCAACAAATACAGGTTTGTCTGGAGCTGATTTACGATAGAATGTGCCAATCATTGGAGATTTTAGCTCTATGGTATTTGTTATTGGTGCCGCAGCAACAGGTGCATCTGCAACTGGTGGTAGCATTGCTACCGGGGCACTTACAGTAATCTGTTGTGGAGCCGCAGCTAAAGGCGCAGCAACTGGCGGCAAATTTCTTTTAATGTTAATCTTAAAATCTTTTTGCTCAATAGAAACTTCATCAACAAGAGATGACGAAATAAATTTGATTAAGGTTTGAATTTCTTTTAAGTCCATAACTGGTAATCTTTAACGAAAATAATTAAATTAGTTTAATGTTTATGAATTATAAGCCCATTTCAGGTAAATAGCTCCCCAAGTAAAACCGCCACCAAAAGCAGCCAACACTATATTGTCTCCTTTCTTGAATTTTGATTCGAAATCGGAAAACAATAATGGAATCGTACCAGCAGTGGTATTGCCGTATTTTTCAATATTAATTAGCACTTTACTATCGTCTAGTTCCATGCGTTTTGCGGTTGCGTCTATTATTCGAAGGTTAGCTTGGTGTGCACATAAGTAATCAACCGAATCGCCGGTTAGGTTATTTCTGTCCATTATTTGACGGCTTACTTCAGCCATATTGGTTACGGCAAACTTAAATACGGTTTTACCCTCTTGATGCACATAGTGCATTCTAGCGTCAATGGTTTCATGCGTGGGCGGGTGTAATGACCCACCTGCTTTTTGATGTAAAAATTCTTGACCAGAACCGTCACTTCTCAAGATACTATCTATGATCCCGTTCTCGTCTTCGGATGGCTCGAGAAGTACAGCTCCACCGCCATCACCAAAAATAACACATGTATTTCTGTCTTGGTAATTTACAATGGCGGACATTTTATCAGCGCCACAAACGATCACTTTTTTATGCTTACCACATTCTATGAATTTGCTACCTGTTTCTAAGGCAAATAAAAATCCTGAACAAGCCGCGCTAACATCATACCCCCATGCATTGATAGCACCTATTTTATTAGCAACAATATTCGCTGTAGCTGGAAAAACGTGATCTGGGGTAACAGTTGCCACAATAATAAGATCTATGTCTTGTGGGTTGAGATTCTTTTTAGCAAGAATTTGATTAATGGCCACTACGCAAATATCACTAGTTGCAGTGCCATCTTCCATTTTTCGTCTTTCTTTTATACCTGTACGAGATAGTATCCATTCGTCAGTGGTGTCCACCAACTTTTCTAAATCTTTATTTGTTACGATCTTGTCTGGAACATACCCTCCTACTGCTGTTATAGCTGCTCGCATATCTTTGGTTTTTGGTTGGTTAACTACTGGTAGATGCAGAAAAAGATTCTTCAATCTTTTCAATCAATTTAGAATCCACTACATTTTTAGCAAGTTTGATCATGTTTCTAAACGTTTTTTCTTTAGAAATGCCGTGACCTATTATTACTGGCTTGCGCACCCCAAGAATAGGCGTGCCACCATAATGTTCGAAATTAAAGAGGTTTAAGAACTCATCATTCACACCTCGTTTCAATAAATTATAGAAAAATCCTTCACATGTTTTAACGATTACATTTCCGGTGAAACCATCACAAACTGCTACGTCAACACTATCCATAAAAAGATGACGACCTTCTACATTGCCTATGAAATTTATACCTTTCTGAGCTTTTAGAAGTGGATATGCAGCTTTAGTTAGGAGATTTCCTTTTTCTTCTTCTTCACCAATATTTACTAGACCAACGCGAGGATTTTCAATATTATAAACCGCTTTGGCAAATTCACTGCCTAATACACTAAACTTGGCCAACGTTTCCGCTTTCACATCACTGTTTGCACCTACGTCTAGCAATACACCAATAGTGCCGCTTCGTTGAGGCAAAACAGATGGTAGCGCAGGACGTTCGACACCTTCTATAGTTTTTACGGTATACAATGCTGATACCATCATAGCACCCGTATTTCCGGCACTACAAAAGGCATCTATTTGGCCTGTTGCCAAATAGTGCATTCCTACGTTAATACTAGATTCTTTTTTAGATGCTACTGCTTTGGTGGCGTGCTCCGCCATTCCGATGCTTTCACCAGTGTACAAAACGGTAATGTTGGGTAGATTTAGTTCCTCCTGAAAGGGCTCAAGAGCTTCTTTTTCACCAAACACAAAAAACTGAAATTCACAATTTTCAGTTTTTGCTTCAGCTACTACGCCTTTCACACATTCTAAAGGGGCAAAATCACCCCCCATGGCATCTATGCCAATTCTCATAAGCTTTTATTCGGCGTTTTTAGATTCTATAACTTGCACACCTCTGTACATGCCAGTTTCTAAATTCAAACGGTGGTACAAGTGGACATCTCCAGTAACTGGATCTCTGTGCAATTGTCTATCACCTAATTTGTAATGTGTTCTTCTTTTGTCTCTTCTTGTTTTGGAGATCTTACGTTTAGGATGTGCCATTTTATTATTTTATAATTTTTTTTAATTGTGACCATCTTTCGTCTTCTATTGGTTCATCAGTAGAAGTACTTAGATGGTGGTCTATTTTGCATTCTTGTTTTTTGGTCGAGTTCTCGCAAATCTTTCTTAACGGCATATGTATACATACCTGTTCATACAGTGTATCATATATATTATATACCGGATGGTGAATGGAGATGTAGTTTTCTTCTCTTAGTAAACTGTCATTAGGAGTTAGTTTAATCAACTCATTATGAGTGATTTTTACTTCTAATTCTATGTCATCTAAGCATCTTTCGCACTCTCCAGTTACCCTACCATTCAATAGATAATCTACTGATATTGTATTCTCATTTCTTTCGCAAGTGACAACTACATCTATATCACCAGAATGATATAGGCTATTTTCTTTCAAACCAAAGAACGTATTATTCATTTCAAAATGAAACTGATCTTTTTCGTTTTTAAATTTGATAAAATCAATATCGAAATCTGATAGCTTCATTGTAAAAAGTGTGCAAAGGTAATTATTCTGCGTAAATTTCAAGTATTATTCACAAGTTATCTTAAATCAGGAACACCAATACTGAATTTTTCCCTTCTATGTTCTTTGAAAGATAACGGGGTTACGCTTTGATCAAAATAAGCAGCCCGATTGCGGTGCACCCTGTTTATAAGGTATAATGCGTTAATGAAAGATGAGGTATCGGCTTCACCTTTGCCGGCAATATCATAAGCAGTTCCGTGATCGGGGCTAGTTCTTATAATAGGTAAGCCTGCAGAAAAATTAATTCCATCTTTAAAAGCTATTTGCTTAAAAGGAATAAGAACTTGGTCATGGTACATTCCTACGATTCCATCAAAATTACGCGCATTGTCACTACCAAAAAATCCGTCTGGGGGATAAGGCCCGATTACCAAAATACCAGCTTCTTGCGCTTGAGCTACAGCAGGTTTTATTAAATCTATTTCTTCTCTTCCCATAAGTCCGTTATCCCCTCCATGAGGGTTGACGCCTAAAACGGCTATTTTAGGTTTTTTTATACCAAAATCGGAAATTAAATTAGTATGAAGCAATTTAATGGTATCTACTATTTTGTCAATACTGAGCGTACTTGTAACGTTACTTAGGGCTGTGTGCCCGGTTACCATTGCTACTCGTAAATCATCACTTACCAAAATCATTTGTACGTCAGACTGAAATGCTTCTGCAAAAAACTGAGTATGCCCATTAGAGGTCATTCCTGCTTCAGCGCACATTTGCTTGTCTATGGGTGCAGTAAGAATATCTTGAATAATACCATTTTTTACATCCGAAACCGCAATATTTAAAGCATCAAAAGCGAGTTTACCACCTTGTAAACTGGCTTTTCCTGGAGTGATTTCAATTCGATCAGTACTGCAAATACGTAGGTTTACTACTCCCGCTTTAAGATCTTCTTTTCGCTTTACTATATTTGTTTCTAAGGCTGAATATCCCAAGAGGTCTGCATAGAACTTAAGTATATAGGGTGTTGCATATACCACAGGAGTGCAGTAGTTAAACACAAGGTTGTTGCCGAGTGTTTTGAGTATTAACTCAGGCCCTATGCCATTAAAATCACCAACAGTTATGCCTATATACGGTTTGTTACTCATTTGAAACGCAAATGTAGGGTTTCTAAATCACTAAAAAGGGTTGTTTTAAAATTCATGACAATTCAGATGCAGGCAGCTTGCCCGACATTAAATGCTGGATTTAGACTTGATGTTTTTGTTAACGCGATTATACCAAACAGGAAAAACAATTATTCCGGCAAATAGGTAAGGCCAATAACTCAATAATCGCCAGAGTAAAGCGGTAGTATTGGAAAGTTGTGCATTTGCGAAGTATTCTCCCATAAATCCACTAAACAGCCATTCGGCCATACCTACAGCTCCAGGTGTAATTGGAACCATGAGAGCCCCCCACATCACCAGCTGTTTTGCAAATATGGTAGCAACAGAAGTACCGTTGCCTAGAGCTAAGATTAAAAAATTAACCAATAGAAATCGCGAAATCCACGCAACCAGGGTACCCCCAAAGGCTTTTAACCAGTATACTGCAGGCTCCTTTCTGAAGTTAGAGGATGCCGCTACTAAATTATCTCCCCAGATTACGACCTTATTTTTATATCTAATTAGGACAGGGAGTTTAAAAATCCAGAGAGCTAACCTCTTTATAGATTGCGGCTTAAAGAAGAGGCCAACAAAAATTAGAATACACCAAGCTAGAAAGAGTGCGTAAGCTACCAAAAACAAATATTGAATTTGCGTACCTGATACATAGTTGATATGTGTAGGGATTACTTCTGAGGTCTTTACAAATAACCATAAAAATGGTGCGGCTAAGACGTAAAATAATACATCGAGGTAAGATGTGGCTAGCACCATCGCAGTACCTTTTCCTGCATTGATTTGTTTTTCTTTGGCAAGGAGTATAAATGCCGCTGCAGACCCTCCCACTATGCCCGGAGATATTGCAGAAGAAAATTCCCAAAGAACAATGATTTGTATCGCTTCTTTCCAGCTCAGTTGGTGATTGGAAAGCACAATGAGCCTATATGAATATCCTAGCAATCTTGTACCGACCATAAACAAAGCACATGCTATCCAAAGTGAGCTTAACGCAGTCCAGTGTATTCTGTTGTATGCCTTAATGTCAAATCCTTGGAAGAAAAAATAACCAGCAGTAAGTATACCAATTAAAATGGGAATAATTAGCTTTTTACCTGTAAAATAGCTTGTTATATTACTGGAGGTATTCACTTTTAAGCATTTGCTTTTTGGCCTTGTGCCAGAGAGTATTTTCTTTTACCATCTATGGTTATTAGCATCTCGATGGAACTGATATTGAGGAAGTCATACAAATGGACGGCTTGTTCCATGAACTTCTTTTTCTTGACTATTTCAGTAGTGTTTTTCTCTATACGAACCACATAGGTATCTACTAAGTCTGTAAATACAGAACCTTCTGGCCAAACTTGAGTTCCTCTATTGGTAATAGTTGTTAAGTCCATATCGTTATCGAGATGACGTAGAACGATAGTTGCGATGTCGTTTGCTTGTTGCTCTGATTCTACAAAAATATCAATACCTACTGTTTCTATAATTTCATTACTGCTCACCATCATTTTATTGGTAGAGGGTGAAATTGGTTTTTGATAATTATCAACATGGCTGGCTGTTATGTTGTCCAGTTGTAATGCATTAATAATGGCTTGAGTGTACTCTTTAGTGCCAACAGATGTTGTTCTGTTTTCTCCAAAATCTCCGGTATGTGTGCCATTTTCTATTGCAGCCATTAGGGCATTTTGAATAGCAGAACCATATTGTTCTAGTCCTAGTTGATTTAGCATTAAAACACCACTCATTAAAAGCGAGGTTGGGTTGGCCAAATTCTTGCCTGCAATATCTGGTGCTGTGCCGTGTACAGCTTCAAATATTTTGATATGATCACCGATGTTAGCGGACGGGGCAAAGCCTAAGCCACCAACTAGTCCAGCACAAAGGTCAGACACAATGTCTCCTTGCAGGTTAGTAAGCACAATGCACTCAAACTTTTGAGGTGCGCAAACAAGCTTCATGCACAAGGCGTCTACGATGATATCTTCAGCATGGAGTTGAGGGTATTCTTTTGCTATTTCATAAAAAGTGTCTAGAAACATTCCGTCCGTTAGCTTCATTATATTCGCCTTATGTCCGCAGGTTACGGTCCTATAACCTTCTTTAAGCGCTGTTTCAAAAGCCGAACGTATAACTTGCTCAGACCCTGGCCTTGAGATGATTCGGCGACTTACAGCCACATCTTTAGTCATATAATGCTCTATTCCTCCGTAGGTGTCTTCTATGTTTTCTCTTACAATAGTTAGATTTATAGGTATGCCTGCTTTACTAAAAACAGTATCTACTCCTTTTATGGTTTGAAATTTTCGGATATTAGAGTGCGTATTCCACGTTTTTCTTGCGGTCACATTAATACTTTTTACTCCGCCACCTTTAGGTGTTTCCATGGGTCCTTTAAATAGAATTCCAGTAGACTCGATGCTTTGCTTTGCTTCATCCGTCATTCCAGTGGTATATCCAAGGTCATAAACGCCTTTTCCCATGGACACGAATTCATATGCTAAAGGGACTTGTGCGGCTTCAAAAACAGAAAGAACTGCGTCCATAATTTCGGGACCAATTCCATCGCCTTTTGCTACTGATATTTTTATCATAGTCATTTCGTTTTATGTAAATTTGAATCACAAAGGTAGTAATGTTAACCCTGTTTTTCTTATTTAGGCATACTTTTTGCAGACTCAAATCGCCGTATAAGCCTTTTATTAATCTAGCTTTTATGGTAAAAAAACATACTTTTGCAAGTCATATTACAAGCAGAAACATTTAATAATAAATGAGACAACTTAAAATTTCAAAACAGTTTACCAACCGGGAAAACAAGTCGCTCGATAAATATCTTAATGAGATAAGTAAAGTGGCGATGATAGATGCTCAAGAAGAGGTAGAGTTAGCAGGTAGAATTAGAGATGGCGATCAAGCAGCTCTCGAGAAGCTAGTAAATGCTAATTTACGTTTTGTGGTTTCTGTGTCAAAACAGTATCAAAATCAAGGACTTACCTTAGGCGACTTAATAAACGAAGGAAACTTGGGTCTTATTAAAGCAGCAAAACGTTTTGATGAAACGCGTGGTTTTAAATTTATCTCCTATGCGGTTTGGTGGATTCGTCAGTCTATTCTTCAGGCTTTGGCAGACCAGTCACGTATCGTACGTTTACCGCTTAATAAAGTAGGTAGTATTGGTAGAATAAGCGCTGCTGCAGCGAGACTGGAGCAGCTTCAAGAGCGCGAACCAACTCCTGAAGAAATTGCAAAAGAATTAGAAATAAGCGTTACTGAAGTTGAGAATGCCTTCAAATCTTCTGGCAGACATTTATCCATAGACGCTCCGCTTATTGAAGGGGAAGATAACAGTTTGCTGGGTGTATTGGATAATAATGATGAACCCAATCCCGATCAGCCACTGATGGATGAATCGCTTCGAAAAGAAATTAACCGTGTTATATCTACACTTTCTGAAAAGGAAAGAGATGTATTAAAATACTATTACGGATTAGATGGAGGTCCTGCACATACGCTTGAGGATATTTCGGACAAAGTGGGACTTACACGCGAGCGTGTTCGTCAAATTAAGGAAAAGGCATTAAGAAGACTTCGAAAATCGAGCAAAAGCAAAATACTGAAATCATACTTAGGATAACTAAGTGTAAACTTACATAGCAACGGCTACTCTATTCAATAGGGTAGCCGTTTTAGTTTAGTTGTAGATTTTGCTTTGAGAATGGCATTTAATTTTTCCCACTGAAAAATCTGTCCTTAAGAAGCAGTCCAGAACAGAAATCTATGGTTTATAGCATATTTCTTAGATCATCAACTGAGGATACGAATGACAGGGATGGATATTTAGTTATGGCAAACTTGTCAATCTTGGGCATATTAATAACAACCTTATGGTCTTTAAAATATTCATTAATTGACGCTAAATAATACATCATTTTAGCTTTGGGTAAGGGTATCGAGAACGAACACAGTATGTGACTTGGTTTAATCTTTTCTGAGCAAGATTTAGCATAGATCAACGGTACATCTGGCCCTAAGTAAACGCTCTCAACACCGGACTTCTTAAGCAGATAATGAGCATACAAAGACCCTATTTCATGACGTTGTTTTTCAGGCAAATAGATTAAAAACTTAGTAGAAGATTTCTTGCTAGGAATTTCATTTATAGCGCTAAATAGCTTTTGCCTGACAACCTGACTTGAAAAATGCTCCTCTGCAATGGTAAGCTTATTGGTGGTCCATAATGCGCCTATTCGAATAAGTAATGGAAATAATAGGTTTTCGACGGTAGCCTCGAAACCATACTTTTTGACATAGATTGAATAGCATTTTTCAAATAAAAATATATCGCAATTTAGTGTGGCAATAAGCATTTTATTCATAATTAGCTTCTCAAAAGTTTCAATGTCTTTGTTTTGCAACTGTTCCACTGTTGTATGAAGTTTATGGGAACTCAACTTAGCTAGTTCACCTATCTTCATCCCTTCATTCATGAGGGTGGATACATTTAATAATTTTTTGAGTTCGGTATTCTTGTAATACCTGATGTTGGTGGATGTCCGTTCAGGCCTTATTAGATTGTATCTTTTTTCCCATATCCGAATAGTATGTGCCTTTACACCACTTAGATTTTCTAAGTCTCTTATACTTAAAAGTGTTTTCATGTCACATCAAAAATAACAGAATTTATTAATTATTGAAGCTTTATGATTTTGGTAATGAAAATATTGTAATAATTCTAGAAGTTATCTATCGTGATAGATTGGGCGCAATTACACCTTGCTATTGCTGTACTTTTTTTTGAGAGGATAAAAGTAAACTTAACCGCCAATTCCAGAATGGAAAACTGAAAAAAAGTAGCGTAAAAGTATCTTATTCAGTGTGAATGATTATTGCATTAGGGTGAGATAAATAACGATGCCTAATGCAGTTTTTTAAGTGCGTCGAGATACCTTTCTGATAACTCTCCGGCCACAGCATTTTGGTAATCGGCATACGAGCAAGGAATATGGTGATTTTCAAGTTGCATCCACCACCTATTCGTCCGTTTACTTTTTAAAAATAGTATAGGAAGTTGATTATCTTTCAAATCACAACGGTATTTAATAAATTCGTCATGCAAACCAGGTAAATCTCGTGTGCGTGCCGTAAATCCATCCAGGTAATACCAAATTAATTGAGCCGCTAGCTTAGCAGTTACGTTTTGATGATCATGCTCAGGATAATATTCAAACAAGCCAAAAAATGATGACACATCACTTAATCCTGCATAGCGAGCAAGTTGGCATGCTTCGTCGTTGGTAAGTCCATTGGGTTGTGCTTCTTTTTTGCCGGGTGCATCGCTGTGTTTTATGGCATTTAGATCAAGTAACGTAATGGCTGCATTTCGTAAATATAGCTCAGCATCCTCCATGTTATTTTTTATAGACCCCAGGCGATAGTGGCCGAAATTTAAGTTTTGTAAGGTATCAATTGCTTTGGTAGGTATAAAAGGTGCTTGAAATGCCAACGCATTTAAGGTAGTTAACTGATCAGAATAATTGGTACAAATACGATGCAGAAGTTGGTATTCTAGTAAGGGCAAATAGGATGTGATGAGTGATATTTCAATAGCTTTATTACTGGCAACGTAGCTCATAAAAAGTGACTCGCCTTGGTCTATATGCGTTCCCATAAGAACCGTAACTAGACCCTTATTTTTCAACTCGCTTGCGATGCCAAGTAAAGCAGCATGGGTATCTGCCGGGGTTTCACCTGCAGGTAAGTTGCCAATATCTACGATACTATTTTCCAGGTGCGTATGGGTAACTAGCTTATAAAACTCATCCCTGATTAAATCACATCCTTGCAGTAGACCGTCATCACGGGTAATGCCTATTAAAGCTATTTTTTTAGAAGATAAATCGGGAAAAGTATCACTGTAATAAGACACACTGGCACCCAATTGATAAGGGTTATAATCGCCTTTAGGACTTATTTTACTCAAGTATTCTTCTAACATTAAATATATTCGTAGCTTACAAAAATAAAGCAAGCTAATCGTGATTTTTGCCATAACGGGTGCCAATGGATTTCTGGGTGTACATATTATACATCACTTACTCAAAAATGGGCATAGGGTGCGCGCGATTATGCGGCCTTCGTCTAGCCTAGCAGAGTTTAACAAGGTAAAAGAATGCTACGACCTCACGCCACTGGAATATGATAATCTAACCTGGCATCCGTGTGAGTTATTTGATATAGTTGGTTTACAAGAAAGTTTTAATGGCGTGGATTACGTCATGCATTTGGCGGGCATAATTTCTTACCTAAAACGAGATTTTAAAAAATTAATCCGAATAAATCATAGCTATACTACCCATGTGGTAAATGTAGCGATGGATGTTGGGGTAAAAAAACTGATGTATTGCAGCAGTATAGCCGCAATTTCAAAAAAGGGAAATGCCTCGCTGGTTACCGAAGATGCCGAGTGGGATAATGAATTGCCGCACAGTAACTATGGATTTACAAAGCACTTAGGAGAGTGTGAGTTATGGAGGGCTCAAGAAGAGGGACTTTCGGTAGTAGTGATAAACCCTGGTATTATTTTGGGTTACGGCGATTGGAATAAAGGATCTAATCAATTATTTAAGAATGCCTCGTCAGGCTTTCCGTTCTATAGCAACGGCGTAACGGGCTGGGTGGGCGTAAAGGATGTCGCGCGCATAGCAGAGCAGTTGTGCCTTTCAGATATAACTGGCGAGCGCTTTATAGTAGTGAGTGAGAATAAACGTTTTAAGGAGGTGGCCTATTATATGACCAAGGGATTGGGAACTAAAAATCCCAGTATCGAGATTAAGGGATTTCTCTATAAGGCGGTCTATGGTATAATGGCTATTAAAGAGTTTTTGGGACTTCGTGGAATGTTAAGTAAAGAAACGGTGAGAGCCAGTGTTTCCCAAAACTATTTTGATAATACTAAAATTAAGAAAGCCTTGAATTTTGAGTTTGAAAACATAGAAGAAGTGGTGAATGAGGCGGTGGATAATTACTGATTAATGAAGCCAATTAAGTAGGAACACGCCTCAAGGCGTGTTCCTACAGAGGCGTGTTCCTACAGAAAAACCGGCTATCAGGAGACACCAGACTCTAAAAAGTTATATTTACTTGTAACCAAAAAGTCATACATCTTAAATCCTATAACCTAGGTTTTAAATCTTACATTATAAGTCGTACATCTTACATCATAGGTCTTAAATCCTAAATCATACATCAGCGTCCCTTCAGAAGGATTATACGATGCAAGCGTAATATTAAATGAAGGACTGCTTACTAGTTTTGGTAAAAAAATTGATTTTATAAATGGCCTAGATGGTGAGGCAGAAATTGTATTAGACGACGAGCGACTAATGCTCCGACTTTTCCGCAAATTATGGAACTAAAAAAGCCCCTAATCTTTTGATTAGGGGCTTTTAATTTTATATAAATCGGAAATTATTCTGCAGCGGTTTCTTCTTCAGTAGTTTCTTCTTCTTCTTCCTCTTCGTCATCTATAATAGCAATTGCTCCAGCAGCACTTCTTGCGGCTCTAGTTACGATTACAGAAACGATAGAGTTGTTAGGTGAATCTAGTAAAGTAAGATTCTCTACCTTAATTTCACCAACCTTAACACTTTTACCTATTTGTAATTTATTGATGTTAACTTCTATGTACTCAGGTAAATCAGCTATTAAACCTTTTACGGTAAGTTTTTTGATTTTAAGTTGAAGCTTACCACCGGCTCTTACACCAGGAGAGTTTCCTACTATTTTTACAGGTACAGGTATAGCTATTGGGCTATCGGCAGTTACCTCCATAAAATCTGCATGCATAATATCTTCCGATACTGGCTCAAACTGAAGTTCTTGAACTTTAGCTAACTTTACCATATTTCCTACTTCTAGTTTTACTAGATACGTGTTAGGTGTGTATACTAAATGCTTAAAATCAGCTTGATAAACTGAAAAGTGATGATTTTCACCTTTTCCGTAAATAACGCAAGGTACTTTACCTTCGTTTCTTAGTTTTTTGTTAGATGACTTTCCTAATGAGTCTCTAACTTCACCTTTTAGTGCGATTACTTTCATTTTCTAAATATTAAAATCGTTATTGTTAAATTAATTCTGGTTGATAGGTATCAGATACGTTAAACAACGAGCTGATAGATTCAAACTCGGATACATTTCTAATGGCATTTGCAAACAGTCTGTCTACGCTTAACACTTTTATCTTGTTATAATTCCCTGGTTTTA